>DATBEX010000028.1:0-6949 GCA_036558805.1 Candidatus Udaeobacter sp. | reverse complement strand
GCGCGCACGCCGCTCGAAATCATCCAGGCGATTCCCGGCAAAAACCAAATGCGTGTGGGCGTCAACAAATCCGGGCAGGACGACTTTTCCGCGAGCATCGATTACCTCCGCATTACCCGCCTTTTTCTCGATTTCGCTGCTGGGTCCGACGATTTCAATCCTGCCGTTGCGAATCAGCATTCCACCATGAGGAATGATCGCCAGTTCGGACAATTCGCGTCCTGCACGTGGTCGCTTCGGACCAGCCAGTGTGACGAGTTGCGAAGCGTGAAGAACAGCGAGAGAACTCATGATTTGTTGAAGCGTCGAAGCGGAAAGGACAATGTCATTCTGACCGAAGCGAAGAATCTCTGATCTGCTTTTCTGGCGTCGCTAGGAGATTGACCAGAGATATTTCGCTTCGCTCAACATGACAATGATAGGTTTAAGCGTTTTAGCCGTTCAACGCAGTTTGCTTTCCACAGCTTGATGGACCTTCTTGAACTCACTATCGGAATCGGCGCTGATCTCCTTGATCTTCTTTAGCAGCGACGCCTTGAATTTTTCGTCCTTCAACTGTGCCAGATTGATCCTCACATTCAGCACCGCGCCCTCGACGCATGCACGAGTGGCCAGCGCTCCGACGCCAACATCGGACACAGAAGCTGGATTTCCCTTTTCGGCCATCTCGGCGAGTAACGGATAGGTTTTTGCCGCCATCTCCATAACTCTCAACGGCACTTCCGCCGCATGTCTGGTTGCCTGCTCAATCACAGACGCGCGCGCAGCTTTCTCTTCCGCCGACTCTTTGGGCAAGGCGAAGGCGTCCATCACTTTGTTGAACGCCGCCGTATCTTCGTCCACCAGCGAGAGCAATTCGTCCTTGAGTTGCTGCGCTTTCACCGCCCAGGTGCTGAAATACTCGAGCTTGTCATCCCAACCGCGTTTTCCCGCGGACAGGTTCGCGACCATACCGCCTAACGAGGCGCCTAACGCCCCCATGAGTGCTGCCACCGAGCCGCCTCCGGGCGCGGGCGAGTCGCTCAACGTTTCGTTGCAAAATTCGCGCAAATTCATCTTCGCCAGGGTGTTCTTTGGCTCAGCAGCTTCGATTTTGAATTCAATCACCTTTTCTTTTGGATCGAAAGGTTTCAGTTCGCTCAAGCCCATTGACCGAATGGCGGTATCAATCAATTCCTCTTCAGAAGCGCCTTCCGACCATTGTTGTTTGCGGAGATAGTGGCGTCCGGCATCGATGAGGCATTTCTTCGGTACCATGCCGATAATTTCAGAGCCGGTCACCCGTAATCCGCGTTTGGTCGCCGATTCGGAACACGCATCGAACGCAGCATGTAGCGGCGTTTCTTCCATGTTCGTCAGGTTCATCGACACCTGTGCGATGCCGTATTCCTTGACGAACCAACCGATCGCCTTGACGTGCTTCAGCATCCCCGGGACCCGGATCGGCTCCCCGTTCGTATCCGCGACTGGTTTTCCTGACGGCGTGCCGTCTTCCGTTTTCACCCTCCCCTGCTCTCGCACATCAAACGCAACCGAGGTTGCGCGCCGCACCGACTTGGTGTTGAGATTCGCGTTGTAGGCGACAAGAAAATCGCGAACTCCGATTACGGTTGCTCCCGATCTTTCATTCAATACGGCGGGCCCAAAATCCGGTTTCCATTCAGCCTGTTTTATTTTTTCGAAGAACCCTTCGTATTCGCCGGCGCGAATGACCGATAAATTCGAACGCGACTTATTCTTCGCCGCTGTCTCGTAAAGATAGACAGGGATTTGCAATTCTTCGCCGACGCGCTTTCCCAAGCGATTTGCACAGGCGATTGCCTCTTCCCAACTCACGTTGCTCACGGGGATAAATGGGCAAACATCCGTCGCGCCCATGCGCGGATGCGCTCCCTTGTGTTTGCGCATGTCGATCAATTCCGCCGCTTTTTTAATTGCGCGAAATGCCGCTTCCACTGCTGCATCAGGGTCACCGACGAAGGTCACCACCGTTCGGTTGGTGCTTGCACCGGGATCGACATCCAATAGCGAGACCCCCTCCACGGCTTCAATTGCATCCGTGATCTGATGAATCACGCTTTGATCACGACCTTCCGAAAAATTCGGCACGCATTCGATTAGCTTTTGCATGGATTCAACGTCAGCCGGCAGTTCTTCCTGTAGCGGCGGTCCGCGGCGGTCGCAAATATTCGGAAATGTAGCCGCCTAGCTGTGTCGAGGCGCCTCGGGTTTGCTCATGGCAGCACGGCGACGCAGCGCCGTGGCTGCAGTGCATGGCTTGGCTTGACCAAACTCTATTCATTCGGCGATATGAAAACGTCCTTACGCGGAAACTTCTCGAAGAAGGATGCTGGTTTGCCGAAATTCGTGGCCAGAACATCCACAGGATTGCCCGCGATCCATGCAGAGAGATCAATCGCCTGGTAATTACCCGTGTTAAAACCGATCAGCATCCGACTCGGTTTGTTACCGATATTTTCGATCGAGTGCCCGTATCCTTGTGGAATATAGCCGACATCGCCGGCGTGCAGTTGTTCTGTCCTAAACCGACCGTGCGACCCAAACATGGTCACGCTCAAATCGCCATCGATGATGTATTGCCATTCATCAGCGTTTGGATGCCAGTGAAGTTCCCGCAACGCTCCTGGTTCGAGCTCGAGAATTACACCGGTGATCGTTGTCGAAATTGGAAATCGCGTCGAATCAACGCGCCATTCGCGGCCACCTTTGAAAACAGCATGCGGAGCCCCCGCAAGCATTCGAAATTTGTGCGTTTCGGGCGGCGCAGTGCGTGGTCCCTGGAGATTTTCCGGAATTTGCCGGGGTGGAATTTTGCCATGCGCAAAATACACCTCCTCCTTTGGAAGGCGATCAAATGCTGCTTCAGGCAGGCCAAAGTTTTTCGCAAGAAGCGATTGAGGCGCATGCCCTAACCAATCCGTGATGCTGAAGGTGCCGAACTCGGAAAAATAACCGTTGTCAAAGATCAGAATGAAATGAGTCGGTTCGTTATCGAGGCACTCGAGCATGTGGGCGTGTCCGCGTGGAAAATACCAGATGTCGCCTGGTTCGAAGTCATTCGTCTCTGTTTGACCAGCTGGATTAATCACCGTTGTGCGCACGCGGCCTTCGAGAACGAACGCCCATTCGGCGGCAGTCGCGTGCCAGTGAAGTTCGCGCATGACGCCAGGCTCAAGTCGCATCGACACGCCGGCGATCCCTTCGGAGATCTGTAATTGCTCGACAGTCGCTTCTTTTCCGAAACTGTTCCCCAAAACTTTCCCTTTTGATTTCTCCAATTCGAATTTGAAGGTGGGCAATTCCTTTCCCGCCAGCGAAGGATCCGGCACATTATTTTGAAAAGTTATATCGCTCATGCGCAATTTTCTAAAACGGCGCACCCAAATTGATCAAGCGAATCCCGGCCAGTGGAAGGTCTTGATGCTGCTTAACGGCTGTAGCGTTTTCGAAGGAGCGTTTTAATACAATCCCAACGCTTCGACAGTGGGTTCGTCGATTGCACCGGTCGCGATCAGTCCCTGGTCACGCTGGAAATTTAGAAGAGCTGCGCGGGTCTCCGCGCCAAGTGATCCCGTTACTGCCCCGAAGTAGTACCCAGCGTCTTGCAAAGCAGCTTGGACATTGGCGATCACCTGATCGGGGAGGAGATTTCCGTAGGTGTAGATTGGCCCGTCGTAATCGTAGTAGCTGTTCGCCGGATCGTAACCCCAGGCTGGATACCAATAGCTCGCGTCCAGGAAATAGTAACCGCCGGTGATAAAGACAATGGTGTTGCAGTTCCGCTTCCACCAATCCCGATCGTGCCATTCGTGTCGATGACGGCGCAGCGCGTCAAAGTAGTCGCGGTGATCGTTACTGTTTCCTTTGCGTCGTTGAGATCCGTCTGCGGTTTTTCGCGCTTCTCGCGCTCCCAAAGTATCGGGGATTCCCTGTGGTCTTGGATCTCTTTGAACTTCTATTTTGGCGTTGGGCGGAGCCTTTGCCAACGGCAGTTGATTTTCTGCAACGTCGTTCTTCGCGAGCACACCACTCTCAGATTGCATGGGACGAACTGCTTCCAAATCTTGTTGGGTCGCCCTCGCTGCAAGCCTGCGATTCGATTGGCGCGGATAGCGTTGATAATTCGGTCGGAGATTTGTGAGTGGCTGAACTTGCATCTGGGGCGGCACGGGACTGGGCCGCTGGCCAACGTTCACCGGGCCACGGCGAACATACTGCGCATTCGAATTGGTTGGACGCGCGTTGCCTCGAACCGCATTACCCGGCGCGGGACGGGAAGCGTTTTGGGGTGCAGATACGTTAGTTTGGCCGATGCCCGAGGAAACCCCGACCGCGAGCACCGCGATCGGCCAAAGAAGCGGGAATCTCGATAGCTTCATTAACTTCCTCTGCCCATTAAACTGCATAACTGTCTCTTTGTTGCAAGCTTTCGACGAGACACTTAAACAAAAATTCGATTGAATACTGGATTGTATGCCCCTCGTTGCAGGATCCCAGACGACTGGTTGCAATCTGCAATCAAGAACTTACAATCTAAAATTCTTTGCTGGGGTCTTAGCTCAGTTGGTAGAGCGCCTCAATGGCATTGAGGAGGTCACGGGTTCGAATCCCGTAGGCTCCACAGCTTTTTTGCCCGACTCGGGTAGCCGATTCAAAATTGTCATGACAAATTCAAACGCGTGCATTTTCACGATTTTCAAAACGGCCTGACCACAGTTTCGAAGTTGGCCATGCGAATCGGATGCGCACAGTTTCCACAGCGGCTTTCCTCCGATTAACGCTACGTCTGGTGAGTTGGCACTCGTTAGGCCACTAAGCGAAAGCGACTACTCTTGGACGAATATCGCCGCCAGGGGCAGTCCTTATGAATTTAACATATCGTCGCTGCTTCTGAAGGTAGGATCTTGACCTACACGCAGTAACGAACGTGTTACTTTTCCAACACAGCGCGCAACGTGGGTCGCTGCGATTCTACGAACATGAAAACACTAACTAACCACACAACAGATGATTTCATTGAAAGTGA
The DNA here is from genome assembly GCA_036558805.1 of Candidatus Udaeobacter sp. Classification (GTDB taxonomy): domain Bacteria; phylum Verrucomicrobiota; class Verrucomicrobiia; order Chthoniobacterales; family UBA10450; genus Udaeobacter. Next base: position 1,902 of record DATBEX010000028.1, on the reverse strand, counting down.
GAATCGTGCTTTCCAAAACGACGTAGTAAAAAGAACCAAGGCTCGGAGAAATCTTATCAGTCGTCGTTCGTTCCTGGGTAAATCTCTTGCCATGGGAGCTGGAACAATCGGTGTCGGACTCCTGGGCAGCACTCAGGAAGCTCAGGCAATTCACGGTCTGTTCCCCGGGGACGCGGCCATACTCCGATTTGCCGCGGCAGCTGAAATACTCGAGGCCGACTTTTGGATCCAGTACAACGAGCTCGGCGGTGTGCAGGATCCAGAAGTCCCAGGGGGCACTGGAAACAAGGACTACACGGAAGCGATTGAGGTTCTCGATGAAGATATGCCCATATATATTCACGATAATACTGACGACGAAATCACTCATCACACCTTCCTGAACGCCTACCTCGCTTCCAAAGGAGCGAGTCCTGTTGATCTTGAGCCATTTCGCACTCTGCCGGGCAGCACTGCCAGTGGATCCAGCGGAATACTACGGCTAACAAATCTGACGCAACTCACTGTCGACACCAGTTGGTGGACGCGTTACCGCATCGACAATCATAATCCTGATCTTGACCCAAACTTTGTCTTTCCGCAGGCCGTTCCGACATTAGGAGTCAATCAACATACGGCAATTCCCCGGACGGATGCCGACACGAGTGACCCTAATTTCCTGCAAGCAATCGCGAATACTGCGGCGTTCCATTTTGGGACCATTGAACAGGGTGGCAACAGCCTGTATCCGTCGATGGCACTGAGAGCCACGGACACCGAAGTCCTGCGAATCTTGATCAGCATTGGTCCTACGGAGACCATGCATTTTCAAACATGGTCGGACAAGGCGGGCAACGCGCCTCCCTTAACAGCTGTCGACCCGGTAACCGGAGTTTCGGTGACTTTTCCAGACCTGGACGTGGACGACGAGACACTGAACAAAAGCCTGATCATGCCGGAGCCGTGCCCATTCCTGGATCCAAGCCTCCCTATCTGTTCGATCATCCGGCCGACCAAGACACAAGGGGTTGCCATGAACACGCTGCAATTCCTCACTGACATGGGACTCTTCATTGGTCAGTCCCAGGCATTCTTCGCGTTCATGACTCAACTGGCGAGAGCCGCGGACAACGCGAGGCCGGGCTTTCGACGCTGAGAAACCGTCAACTTAGCCAGTTACCACCAAGGCCGCGAAAAGGCGGACGCACCCGTGCGCGTAGAAAACGGGTTCAATCCCCGGCCTAAAGAATCCCAGCAGCCAGACCCAGTTCCGCCAGTGGCAGACCATTTTCTGATGGTTGGCGAGCAATTTTTTTCGCTTTCGTCAAATCCGTTTTCAGGGAAGTATCCTTCCATCGCCAGAAGGTGCGCAACATCGACAGCTGAGTGGGTTTTTATTTGCGGTGGCGATCACTCCTAATGCACAAAACGAACTCCATCATTATGTGCGCGCCGCGAATGACGGTTTTCGAGACTGCGGCAAACTTGGAGATGTGGCCGCGGATTTTACCACACTATCGCTATATCCGTTACCTGGAGCAGAGTCCCAACCGGAACATCGTCATCATGTCTGCGACGCGCTCAGGCATTCCCATTTCCTGGACGTCTGAACAAATTATCGATCGAGACCGGCTTGAAGTCCGTTTTCGTCACTTGAAAGCCTTCACCAAGGGAATGCAGGTAGTATGGAGGTTTCAGGAAGTGCCTGCTGGCGTGCTGGTCGAAATCAAACACGATCTGTCGTTTCGCGTAAGTATTCTGGCGCCCATCGCCGACAAAGTTATCGGCGACTTTTTCATTCATCATGTCGCAAACAAGACGCTGCGCTGCATGAAGTCATACGTCGAAGCAAACACAGAAAAGATCACCGCATGAATCGAAGACGCGCTGTCATCACTGGAATTGGGCCAATCACCTGCATCG
>DATBEX010000027.1:0-5745 GCA_036558805.1 Candidatus Udaeobacter sp. | reverse complement strand
CAAGCCAGGGCGCTTTATGGTAGTGCCTTGGACGGTGAGCGGCGGGTTGGGTATTCCTGCCGCCTTTCCTTCGGTAAGATTAGATTAAAAGCACGATGGCTCGCTTGATTCTGAACTGCGAAGGAGTCGGTCTCATCATGCGTGAGTTGGGGGACGACTTTGTTACGATTGGCCGTGCTCCATCGAACCAAATAGTCGTTGATCATCCGTCGGTATCTACGTACCACGCCGTGCTCATGAGAACCGGCGCCTCCTATTGGCTGAAGGATTTAAATTCAACCAACGGGACACTGATTAATGGCGATTGCGTCGCTGACGCTCAGTTGAAGGATGGTGACACAATACAATTTGGTTCCGTCAGCGCGATTTTTGCCGGAGTTTATCGCAAACCGTGTTCACGGCACGGGATTAGAAAGTTCTGGAGGAGCATTTCGAGCCCCGAGAGGGCCCACCCAATTGCCGTTGCGACTGCGTTAGGGTTGTCGAATCTACCGCCGCCGATTGGATGAAGAGGCGCGTCCAGCGGAGTGGTTAGTCCGTTACCGCGTCTTCGATTGCGTTGTGCCGTCTGCCGGATTCCAAGAGTTGCCCGGCGATAACGGCCCCGGTCTTAAGCATGATTTTCAAGTCGAGTAGAACGGACATGTTCTCAAGATAGAAAAGATCCATCGCGATCATCTCGTTGAAGGTCGTTTTATTCTTGCCGTTTACCTGCCAGTGTCCGGTCAGCCCGGGCAAACCGTTTACACGTTCCCGTTGCCACGGCTCGTAGTGAGCAAATTCACCTGGCGTGCACGGCCGCGGACCAACAAGACTCATCTCGCCGCAAATCACGTTGAAGATTTGCGGCAACTCATCCAGGCCGCTTGCACGCAGAAATCGGCCGAAAGGAGTAAGGCGCGGATCGCCGATAGCGTCCAGCTTCGTCATCGGACGATCGACGGTGATCAATTCACGGAAGTAATGTTCGTGCGTTTCTGTCTCGGCGGTGGCCTGCATCGTTCTGAACTTCCAGATGGAAAAATGTTTTCCTCCAAGACCGACTCGCTCCTGGCGATAGAAGATCGGACCAGGCGAAGCGATTCGCGTCACCAGTATGAGCAAAATCATCAGCGGCAACCAAATCGGCAGCGCAAGCAAAATGCATGTGATGTCGAGAGCGAATTTCCAGTCGCGTGTCGACATGCTCCCGTTGGTGGTGGTGCGCATCATGGTTGCCGACCATGAAACGCGTCCACGCGCAGAGACGTTGCCAGGAATTCGCGCGTTGAAGCGTTTATAGGATTTTGTCTGATCAGACAATCATCCGCCGATCCGATCGTGTATCCTCATCAATCAAACCAGAAATCCGATGGGGTATACTCATTAATAAAACCAGATTGCTGCGCGGCTTCAGATATAGGTGCTGTCCCCTCTGGTCGAAGCTGATTCATGACACGCTGCAATCGTGTTCGTAGCGCAACGCGGCGCTCTGAGGCCTTTCCGTTAGTACCGTTTTTGCGAGGCGATGTGCACCCACAAGATGAAGACCGCCCGTTCAAGAGCTCTTGTCCCGCGATAAGCCTGAGCCTTCCGCACTCGCACTGAACCAGCCAATTGTCTTTCTGATGGTTCGATTCAAGATCGTTGCGAGGAAGAACGATCCATTTTCCAAACCTACGGCCGGTTAGGTCAGTGAGAGACCGGTCCATCTGGTTTGGCACATTTGCGCAAGATGTATGGCAACGCAAGTACTTTCGCCACAATATGTAGCGTTTATCTGGTATCGAAGGGTTCGGCGATCAGAGATCGCCGCTACAGAATTGAGACGCCGACTGTCAGAGACCGCCGCTACGAACGATCAGGGTTTGGGTTCCTGACTTTTTTCGTACACGAATGGAATGTGGTCTGGCGTGAGGATTCGCGCGATGTCGCGAACCATTACGCTTGCAACGCCTTCAACTGGCTCCTTGGCCTGGTAGTTTATCCACGCAAGTACTGTCAGGCCTGTTTCCGGCGAGTAGTAATCGGCAGTGTTGTAGCCGGGAAGTGCGCCGGTGTAGCCGTACCAACCTTCGCTGCACGTAATCCCCAGACCAAAGGAAGTGTTACCCAGGAATGGAATGCAATTGATCAGGTCGTTATAAGTGCCGGCTCCGCAGGTCTTGCCGGTGACGTACAGCTTGATCCATTGCCTGATGTCGTTCATGTCTGAAATCATCGCGCCGGCCGAACCCATGAACGCAACCGGCACCGTGTTGCTGATGTCTTCCCAGTTACCCTGCTTGTCGAGATGGTAGCCGTGGACCCACGGGGCCGGCATGGCTTCTGTCTCGGGGTAGAACGTCTGCTTCAATCCTAATGGCTCCAATAGTCGTTTGTGAATTTGGTTTCCAACACTGTCTTGGGTGATCGCTTCGATGATCATCCCGATCAGCAGATAGTTGGTGTTGCTATAATGATAGCCTTTTCCAGGCGGAAAATATGGTTTTTGCTGCATCGCCCATCCGATGAGTGTGCGCGGGTTGAAGTCTTTCGGGACCTTCCAATCCAACTGCGCGAACTGCGGGGTATCGTAGGCCTCGAACAGGCCGCTGCGCATGTTGCAAAGCTCTCGCACGGTAATGTTCTCGGCGTTCGGTATGGTAACTCCCAATGAGAAGCGGCTGAGCGGATCGTCGAGACTGAGTTTCTTTTCAGCCACCAACTGGAGAAGAACGCTAATGACGAACGTCTTTGTGTTACTGCCGATGCGAAAATGGTCCGCCGGAGTGACAGGCACTTTCTTCTCAAGATCTGCGTCGCCGAAGGCACGGATAAAACTTCCTCCTTTGTTATCCCAGACGCCGATCAGAGTGGCTGGAACGGGCGTGTTACCGCCGAAGCGCTTGCGATTGTTTTCGACGGATTCCACGATCGCGGATTGAACGGACGAGTCCGTTATTGATTTCGCCGTTCGGGTGGACTCCGCGGTCGCGGTCGGCGCAGTTGGGGGCGCATCGTCCGGTGCCATGTACGCACCGATGGATCGGAAGATTTTGTCACCAGAATTCGCATAGTTGCCCTCTGAATCGAATGCTTCCGGCGCAAAAGTCACTGCTACTGCAATCGCAATTTTCCTGGACGGCAAGTAGGCCTCAATCGCGGCGTAGCCGCCCAGCAGCGGGTTCTGCAGCAACCACGATCCCGAGCGGACAATGCACAGACCGTAGTTGTAAATGTTTGTTTGCGTGCCGCACGACGGCGCGCAGTTGTCCTGCTTTTTCCCGAAGCCGAGCAGGTGCGGGCCGGTCATGGCTTCGTAGCTGGACTTTGATATCACTACACCGGTGCCAACTTTGACCGCAGTTGTGATCATGTCGTCGATGGTCGTTGTCTGGTTCGCGCCGATCGGTGTTCCCCATTGCGAGTTAAAGAATGTCGATTCCTCTGTGAACGCGACGTCCGCAGGAATCTTGAGCGCAGTCCTGCGCTCGGAGTCGAACGCGTGCAGAATCGGGCTTGGGATCTCGGAAGTCTGCGTTGCGGTGGTGTTCTTCAGGCCCATCGGAACAAGGACTTTTTCCTTCAAGAGAACGTCCAGCGGTTTGCGGCCGATTTTGGACAGAATCTCGCCGAGGATCATGAAGTTCGTGTGCGCGTAGCTCCAGTTCGTTCCCGGATCGAACATGGTGGGGCGAGAGAAGGCGATCTTGAGGCGCTCGTCGAACGTGAAGATGTGGAACGGATCTGCGGTAAATGCCGCGAGAAACTTCGGGTCAGTCTCGAAGTCCGGATATCCCGAGGTCTGGTTCGCCAACATTTTTATTGTGACCTTGTTTGCCTCGGGCAGGTCGGGCATCCAGCGTTCGATGGTGTCGTCGAGCTTGACCTTGTGCTCATCGACGAACTTCATGAGCAGCGTGCCGAGATAATTGAACGCGACCGCGCCGTTGCGGAAATGCATCGCCGTAGTCGCCGGCACGCCGTTCATCGATTCGCCGAACGCCTGGCTAATCACGACCTTGTCGCCCTGCGTGACCTTTACAATGACCGCGCGAAGATGCTCGGTTTTCATCGCCTTCTGAACGATGTTCGCGATGGCCGATGCTTGTTCCGACTGCGGCTCCGATTTTTCCGCTGCGGCCGAGAAGCAAGTTAGAAATAAGATTGATGTAGTAAGCAGCCGAACGGTCGTCATTAAAAAGTGCGAAGAATGAATGATGAAGACTTAAGTAGCAAGTCTCGCCTTTCACTGTGTCTGGATGGTCTCGAGCTCCTGAATGTAGGAGGACGGTAGCTTCCAATCCTTGGCGCCTGTGACAATCAGATTTTTGTAATTACGATTGGGCAAAGGCGGATTGATTTGCGGATGGCCACGATAAATTGCAACGAGAAGCGGCCGTTCCGGATCGCCGTCGTGCCATACGCAACAATTTTCCCGGGTGTACTCGTTTTGGTTGTCAGGTCGTCCGGGTCGAAAGTCTTCGTCCCGGTCGAGATTTTCCAATTCATTCTCCACGACCTCGTAAACGACACCCCATACCTCTTTCGTTTTATCACGCAAGATGTCCGCGACCCCACATCCTCGCCTGAGAGACATGCGGGTAAAAGCCAGCCGATGTAAGGGCAGTTTTGCCCGGCAAACGAACTTTGCCGACGGGCAGCGTTTCTTCATCTGCGCCGCGTGCATATTTGAGCCATACGCGAAGTACAACATCAACTTTCCAATTGCAGGCGACACGCCTGCCACTACAGATTTAGTGTTTCTTGTATCCGAAGAAACCGCGGGCGCGGATGATGTCTGCAACTGTCGGTGGCACCATCTGGTCCCAGGTTTCATCTCCTTCGGCGATGCGCTTGAGAACATCACGTGAATAGATCGGCAGATATTTGGGATTGTAATTGTCGAGCTGCACAAAACTGCCGCGACCGAGCAGATAGCTGTAGAGCGGTTGCAGGTCAGGTTTTACCTGCACGGAGTGAATGGTTTCCAGGTCGTCGGTGGGAGTGCGTTGTTTCGGATAAACGTAAATCTTCAAGTCGTTCTTAAAGAGACGCCCGAAGTTCTCAAGAATGCCGCCGGGCAAGTCGGCGTAATATTTTTCGTCGAATAACTCGTACACGCTCGGCACACCCATGACGATGGCGATGCGTTCGCGCGTTCGCCAGGCGAGATAGGCGGCGAGCCGGTAATACTCAAAATAATCGGAGATGAGCACGGTCATCCCGCACGTGGCGAGGATTTCCGCGCGCGCGAGAAAATCGCGGCGGTCAACGTCTTTGCCGCCCGCCAGTAAGTTGCGCATGGTCAATTCCATCAGAGCGAGGATGGGTTTGTCTTTGACCGCCGGGTCTTCTTTAAATTTCACCAGCGCGCTCTGGAACATGTCGAGGTTGACGTAGGTCACCGGGCGAAAGCTGCCGCGCTCGACCAGCACAGCCTTGTTATGCAACACGTCAGACGGCTGCAGCACCTCGCGGCTCGGGCCGAACATGGCTGCGCCGCTCAGCCCGATCTGCACAAGCTTGAGCGCCATGACGCGGTTGTCCACGTTGCGAAATTCGATTCCGCTAAACTCAAGCATGTCGATCTCGAGGCGACGTGTGGTGAGGTTGTCGAGCAACGATTCGATGAGTTCCTCCGGCACGTGACTTAGGAAAAATGCGCCGTAGCAAAGATTCACGCCGACAATCCCGAGTGCCTCTTGTTGCGCGGACGCTTCCTCGTCCAACAGGCGTATGTGCATCACTACCTGGCTGGGTTCATCGTTCGCACGGCTTTGA
>DATBEX010000026.1:0-17172 GCA_036558805.1 Candidatus Udaeobacter sp. | reverse complement strand
GACGGAGACCCATGGGACAAAACGTTTCATACGAGCGGTGGTTGACTGTGCGTAAAGTTAAGAGACAGGAAAAGTGATGCGGCGTTACATCCAAATCTACTCCATCATGCTGCGCAACTCGCTCATCCGCGAGCTGAGTTTTAAGGCGAACTTCCTGTTATGGATGGTCGTGGAGATCCTTTGGTTCTGCGGGCAAATTGTCTTCTTCAGCATCATTTTCGGCAACGTCGATCGAATTGGCGACTGGACAAAGTGGGAGGTAGTCCTGCTAATCGGCACACACCAAATGATTGCCCAACTTTTTCAGGCATTCTTTTTTGTTAACGTCGCAAACATTCCAGAACTCGTGCGCACGGGAAAATTGGATTCCCTGCTGGTTCTGCCCATCGACAGCCAGTTTGCTGTTTCGACGAAGCAATTCGGTCTTGATAGTATTGTTAACGCCGCATTAGGAGGCTTGGTAGTTTGCATAGCGCTTTCACGTCTCAACATTGTCCCAGATTTGACGTCAATCTTGCTTTACCTGGTTGCACTTGGGTTCGGCGTTGCTGTCCATTACTCAATTATGCTTGCCCTGGCGGGAGTCAGTTTCTGGATCGTGCGCGCCCAGGGGTTGGTCTATGGCTACTTTAATTTCCTCAATATCGCGCGTTATCCGGATGTAATTTTTCCGTGGCTCTTCCGCCTAGTCTTCGGCTGGATCATTCCGGTAGTCATCATCGCAAACATTCCGGCCCGCTTGCTTATTAAATCGCTTGGACAGCCCTGGTGGCTAATGCTGCATCTTATGGTTGCCTCGACCATCGTTTTTCTCCTGTCACGCAGCTTCTGGAAATTTGCCCTGAATCGTTACTCAAGCGCGAGTTCATAAGTGCTGCCACCAGCGCGCCAGACGCTACGACCAGGGAAAACTGTCGATGCTGTCGTAGTAATTTTGCCTACGCAATAGGCCCGGTTCTCAGCCTGGCAAATTTTTTGACCGAATCCGCTTGCGCCGTCGGAGAAATGTTCTTAATTAAGCGTCCATTTTTCGGGCGCAATCGATTACCAAAGGCGTCAACGCTATGGCTAAACCAACAAAAAAGAAGAGCGCAAAGAAGCCGGCTGCGCGCAAAGCGCGACCGGCACGTAAGGAGCATGTTAAGCGGCCTGTGTCCAAGAAAACCGGAAAGCCGACGAAGCCCGGAAAACGCGGGCCCTCCAAAAAGGAAACGACTGAGTCTCCGGCAGTCTTGCTAGGACTGAACCACCGCGAAAGACGACTTGATCCCTTTACGCGCAAGCAAAAAGAAAAACTTCTTCAGCTTCGAGATGCCATGGTCGATTCCATGGCTGGCGTCGCCCAGGATACTCTGCGCTCGCGAGCCGAAGGCAGTGAAGCGTCAGCTTTTGGGATGCATCAGGCCGACGCAGGGTCGGATGCGTACGATCGCGATTTCGCGTTGAGTTTGCTCTCGCAGGAGCAGGACGCACTTTATGAAATAGATCAGGCGCTCAAGCGCATTGAAATGGGTACCTACGGGAAGTGCGAAATGTCGGGCAAACCGATCCCCCATGCGCGGCTTGAAGCCATTCCATTTGCGCGTTTCACCGTTGAATGCCAATCGCAATTGGAAAAACAAAATAAAGCGTCGCGGGTTCGCCAATCAGTCACTTCTCTGTTCGGTTTGACCGAGGAGGAAGGCGGCGAGGGAGAGGAAGAGGAAGTGACGCCGGCAGAAGTGAAGGAGTGATCGGCAGATGGCGCAGGAAATTGTGACCCTGGAGTGCACCGAGGCCAAACCTTTGGGTAAGCCGGTCTCCCGTTACATGACTACACGGAACAAAAAAAGCCCGCGCACACCTAATCGGCTGGAGAAGAAGAAATATAATCCCTTCTTGAGGCGGCACACATTGCATCGCGAAACGAAATGATAGGGCCTAAAACCGCAAAACGCCGTTCTGCTTTTCGCCGCGCCAATCGCGCCATGCCGCGCCGGCGAATCGACATTGCAATTGAGGCTATCGATTACAAAAACCCCGATCTCCTGAAGAAGTTCGTCACAGAAAGCGGCAAAATTCTTCCACGCCGTGTCACCGGCATGCCCGCGCATCTGCATCGTAAGATCACGCGCGAGATCAAGCGTAGTCGTTCGGTGCTGTTGATGAAATAAAGCGCACCTGTGCTGCCTTCCGTGGCAGCTTCTCTTGAAAGCGCATCTCGCGGGTTGCAAGCAGGTCCCACGCTTCGCAGAGCAAAGGCGCTACAGCGCTTTTCGGGTTTTTTCCCCCTGCTCGATCAGCTTCCAGAATTCACGCGTCTCTCCGAGTTGGGCATCTTCAGACACAGGGAGTTTGCTCCGGAAAAGAAAATCGCGAAACGTGTTCCTGTGCAGGACCCGATGGACCCTGATGCCTTCGTCAGTTTTGGCGAAGTAAATGCGGTAATCTTTTGCACGATAGCGATAGAGCTTCTTCCCCTCGCGTTGGATTACGCCAAACCGTTCCGAATCAAGCTGGTCAAGGTCCTCGGGTAAGATTTGGAACTCCGCAAGCAATTCAAGCTGCAATTTCTTCGGAAGCGCTGAAATCTCGGCCGCGCTCAATTCGTTGAAGATGATTTGGAACATTCGCAGTCGCAAACTTGTTAAAGCGTTAGGGCGCCAATCATCATTGTCATGTTGAGGGAAGCGAAGAATCTCTAATCTCTTCCCGGAAGCCCTGAAATTACAATTGAAAATGTTTCGCTTCCCTCAACATGACAATATCGACGCTGAAGGGATTAAACATAAACCCGCCGCACGCGTTGGCCAATTCGCGTCGTTATTTCCCAGGGAATCGTACCAGCACTCCTGGCCAGTTCCGCGCAGGAAATTTCTTCGTTCCCATCGCGTCCCATCAAAACAACCTCCTCACCTGTTTGTAAATTATCGATCTTGCTCACATCGATCATCATCAAATCCATCGTCACACGACCGAGAATGGGGCAACGCTGGCCACGAACCAGGACGGCGGCGCCACGATTGGAGAGGTGCCATGGATATCCATCGGCATAACCGGCCGACAACGTGGCTATGCGCATTTTTCGAGCAGTGATAAACGTGCGGCCATAGCTGACAGAACTCCCCTTGGGGATGTCGCGCACCAGACAAACGCGCGTTTTCCAAGTCATCACCGGCTTGAGGAGGTTCTGAAATTCCGAAAGGGGCGAAATCCCGTAGAGAACGATGCCGGCGCGAACCATGTCGAAGGCTCCTGCGACCTCAGCGAAACCGAGCACGCCTGCGCTTTGAAGCACATGCGCTTTATAATCGATTGGAACCTCGGCGCGGAACTGTTTAACGATTTGGGCAAAACGCAAAAGCTGATCCCGCGTGTAGTTGGCATCTTCGCCGGACACCGGCAAATGAGTCGAAACGCTGTGAATTCTGATCTTCGGAAGTGTGGACAACTTCTTAAGGACTCCCAAGCTCTGCTCCTCCGGAATTCCCATGCGGCCCATGCCCGTATCAATCTTAAAATTGACGGTTACAGGCGAGCGGTCCGCGACCCGATTGAAATCTTCTGCTTCCTCCAGAGCAGAAATTGTTGGAATGAACCCATGCTCAACGATCGTCGACCTTTCCTCCGGCAGAGCGGGGCCGAGAATCAGTACCGGGTGAGAGAGCGATTCACGCAGCGTCAGGGCCTCCTCCAGATTCGCCGCGCCGAAGAGTTGAGCGTCATCTGCGAGTGTTTCCGCCACGCCGATTAAGCCGTGTCCGTAAGCGTTTGCCTTGACCACTGCGACGATCTCCGCGGGACCGATGCGTTCTCGCACGATTTTGGCATTGTGACGCAGCGCGCTGCGATCGATCTCGGCCCAGCAACGATAAGGCTCCTTCATGACTGATGGCACCGGCTTCTAGCCCGAAGTCCCTTTATCGGCAAGGTTGCCGACGCTACGAGTTGGCATAGTGATGTGTGGCTCGCGCAAATAAATCGGTTCGAGTGGTGGAAAAGAGAATCGGTGCTGCCTCGCTCGCGCCAGTCTGCCAAGCACAAGCGCTGATGGGAAGCAAGCTACAGCCCGCTCAAATTGCGGAAGCGAATCTGGCGTAAAGATCGGCGTTCCCTTCTCAATTGCGCCGAGTTCTGATTTCAGTTCAGACTCCGAGAAAAGCGTCGGACCTTCGGCCACGTCATTCGCCCGAATGCGCGCGAAGAAAAAAGATTTCCTACGGGCATCTCCGATTACGCAGTATTCGTCAGCGTCGCACTTCATTGCGCAGATCGATGGGAAACCGATCAGGAGCGCACCGGAAGAAACCTGCAACCCAATCGCGGCTGAAATTGCAATGCGGGTCCCGGCATACGAACCAGGGCCGAGCCCGACGATAATCGTATCTGGAGCGCCAAACTTCTCCGTTACAGCGTTGAGGTTCTCAAAAAACACTGCGGAATTTCTTCGATCGTTCCGCCACTCCTGCGCGAAGTCGGCAACGCTCTCATCGACCCAGGCCAGACTGCCGCGCACCGTCGAAAGTTCAAGCGCAAGAGTCTTCACGTTCCTTTGAAAGTGATGGCACGTTGGTTCTCCGATTTTATTTCAAATAGAATCCAGCGCGCTTGTTCCGGGATGAATTCCGGGAACCGATCGGCCCATTCGATCACGGAAACTCCGTCGCCAAAAAAATAGTCGTCGAAACCAAGCCGCTCGAACGATTGGTGACTCTCCACGCGAAAGAAATCAAAATGATAAACAGGCAGCCGCCCGGTTCGATATTCGTGGACTATCGTAAACGTGGGGCTGGAAACGGCGCCACCGCTTCCCAGGCCGGCCACGAAGCCTTTAGTGAACAGCGTTTTCCCGCTTCCCAGTTCACCCTGCAAAGCGAAAATCGATCCCAGTTCGACATCCTCTGCAAGTCGCCGTCCGACCGCTTCAGTCTCAGCTGGACTATTGGAAATGAACGTAGCCACTTTTCAATTGCGGATTGCGGATTGCCGATTGCGGATTCAGATAACCAATTCGGGTAAGGGGCAGTTTCGGGAATTTCTTTCGCCAATCTCGCTCAAGACGAGTTCTATCCCGTCGCGAAATGGCAAACAGCAATTCGTAATCTTCGCCCTCCGAAATTGCGTCATCTATTTTCGCGCCACGGGCGAGCGGCAGATTCTCTATCTCGATGGTAAATCCGACTTGGCTCGCCCTTGCAAGCCGTGGAAGATCAGCTCCCAACCCGTCGCTTAAATCCATCATGGCGTGAATAGAAAAATTTTTCGCAAGCCAGCGCGACTCGACAATTCGTGGGATGAATTGCAAGTGCTTTTGTTTCACAGCGCCTCCCAGTCGGCCAGTGACAAAAAGATCATCACCGCCTTTGCCGCCCCGGCGCGAAACCCAGCGGCCTTTTTCAACAAAACCAGCCACGCTAACCGAAATCGCAACAGGACCGGTGGTATTGCTCGTTTCGCCGCCGACTATGCCGACTTTGAACCGTTTCGCCGCACGGCGCAGTCCGCAATAAAGCCGCTCCACCCAAGCGAGCTTCGTTTGCCCGGGAGCAATGAGAGTAATCAAAGCAAACTGAGGAACAGCCGATGTCGCGGCGAAATCGCTGAGCGGACGCATCATTGCTTTCCACCCCACATCAACCGCGTTCGCCGATGGGAAAAAATGCACACCGCCAACGACGCAGTCAGTCTTGAGCACAACGAGGTTTCGGCAATCGCCGGTTTCAACTATGGCACAGTCATCGCCCTGGCCACTGATAACCCTTTTTCCGAGCACGAGACCGGGTAAAAGCCGGCCGAGCAGCCGATCCTCCCCGATATCGTGGAGTCTCATGGCGGAGTGATCTCTGGAACGCAAGTCAAGCTCTCGACAAACTGGAGGGCGCTGCTCCTTGGAAGGGTCATGGAGAAAAGATCTCCGGAAATGCAAGGGCTGTAAGCGTGAGCGAATTGAAGAGCGAATGCATTGTCATGGAGACCAGGATGGAACCGCTCCACTCGTAGGCAATCGCGAAACAACCTCCCAGAACGAATAATGGCGCAAATGAAGGCAAATGCGCGTGCGCTGCGGCGAACAGCAATGCGCTGAAGGTGACACCCAGCAGCCGTCCGAAATAGCGCTTGAGCACACCGTAAATAAAAAATCGAAAGAGAAATTCTTCAACCACGGGTGCGATTGCGACGGCGAAGACGATAATCATCATTCGCTGCTGGATCGTGCGCGATCCGGCGAAAAACTCGATGATGTTTTGTTTGCTCGAGCCGCCACCGAAAAGCCGCTGCGTAACAGCGTCAGATAACAAGATCAACGGATAGGCAAAAAACAGCAGGACCGCGCCGGTGGTCAAGGTCCGGGTAAAACCTAGCCTGAAAAACCCGCCTAACGAGCCCACGTCAAATCCGCGGAACTGGAGGAAGGTGATTATGACCAGCACCACGCAGCCGGTAAGAAGGAAATTTGCCAGAAGATTGCGCGCGCTGAACTGGATCGAAGGTTGCGAAACTGATGCGCCAATAGTCAGAAAGAGGAAAAGGATCAATAGCGCAGCCAGTATCGCCTCAGGCAGCCCGAACCTTCGCGTCGTTGTCGCGCCCGCATCGAAAGCGTTTCGACTTCGCGCACTGATCTGATAGATCAGCGAGATATAGACGTACAGGCTGGCAAGAAGATAAAAAAGCGAGAGAAGAACACCTAGGACAGAGCCGGGAACGACTCCGAGTGCCGCGAAGAGGCTGCCGGATCGCATGCGTCCTCTGTTCTACGGAGCGTAATAGCTCGGCAGGAAATACGCGCGCCCACTTTCCAGTTGCGGAATGAGTTGCTTTGGCAGTGTGAGTTCAATCTTTGAATCGGTCTCTCCGAATATTCGGAAAAATCGGCTCAGACTAAACGGCGGGCCATATTTCACGACTCTCGCGTCCGGTGCGTTTCCCAGTTCTTTGGCCTTGCTGAACGCGTCATCCAATTCGCCCAGGCCGTCAATCAGTTTGTGTTCGTAAGCGTCTTTGCCCGACAGAATTCGACCGTCCGCGATGGTATTGCGCAAGAGGTCTGCCGGAAGGTTTCTTTCTTTCGACACGATGCCAAGAAACTTGTCATAGGTTTTCATGATAAAGCTCTGCACCAGGTCGCGCTCCTCCGGTGTAATCGGCCGCGCGCCGTTCAACATATCCTTGAACTTGCCGCTTTTGAAAACGACGGAGGCAAGTCCGACTTTGTTGAACAGCTGTTCGTAATTCAGTGTTTGAATGATGACGCCGATGCTGCCGGTTATCGTTGTATCGTTTGCCATCAAAAATTTGCCGCCGCAGGAGACATAGTATCCACCGGATGCCGCCAGTGACTCCATGTAAACGACGACTGGTTTCCTGGTTCGCACCTTGACGAGAGCGCTGTAGATCGCGTCGGAAGCGGTGACTTCGCCACCGGGAGAATCGATCTCAAGCACGATGGCCTTAACGCGACTGTCATCGCGGGCCTGTTGCAAGGCCGCACGCATGTCGTCGACCATCGAGTCGCTTACGGTGCCGGGAATCGAAGAACTAATCAGGCCGCGCATGGTGATCACTGCGATCTTGTCGGAGGTACCGCGCGCCCCTCGTTGAAGCAGGACTTCACGAAAACGGGGGATTGGGTCGGGCTCGCGAATTCCGCCAAGGCGCTGAAAAGCGGCGGCCATTAACACCAGGTTAACGAACAAACTGGCGCAAAGCGCGACGAACAAGAAGACGCTGAGACAACCGAGCTTGCGATTCGACGCCATGACAGGACGAAACTGCCGGAGAACCGCCGCGCGCACAAGAGGTTTTCGCGCGCCGCGAGTTCTTGGAGCGCTACAGCATCTTCAAATACCCGGTCGGCTTGTCTTTGTCTGCGTCCGAGAGCTGTCGCGGCGTGCGTAAACCCCTTGTCGCATTTCCATATTCACACCTGCCCACAGCGAATGCGCTGTCGCAGCGACTATGAATTTCGAGTTCCAGCAATGTAGCGAAAAACGCGTAAACTTGGCAGAAAGAAATAGGCGCCGCCCTTTACGGTGACAAATTGCGGCAAACCGGCAACGCGCCGCGGAAGGGCGCCAGCGGAAGGCATTGTAAAGTTGCCGGTAACCGGGCAGCCTTGTATCGGCTTACGATTGCCCAGCAGGGGATCGCTCTCTCCCGTTAAGCCGGAGAACTTAGTGTTCGCAATCCATGCACTTTGCAAGAACTCGAATTGGCGCGCGATGTTCGCATTCAAACAGATGAAGTGTAATCCGCGCGGTTCGTTAGGCGGACCCGGCTGAAGAGCCTGTTCGGGTGACAGCTCTGAACCGTACTCCCGACCACGCCGGAGAATGCGATGGAAACGAACCGATGAGGTCACGTCGTAGTAAAAATCCTTCGGACCAAAACCCAGCATAATAATAAGTTTTCTTAACGCGCTTATGCGTCGTCCGGGAAAGTCGCTGTTGCGCGGATTTGAGCGCCTAATGTGTGCACCGAAAGGACAACGCGCGCCCGCCGGGTCAGCTTCATAGGTAAATTGATTCTGTTTGACCGTGCGCGGCTCTGTCCCCGGAATTGGTTCATCCTGGATCGGCAGCAAAGGATCACCTGCCTGCGTGCGGCCAACCATTTTCGCTCCCAGTTGGGCAGCCTCCGCGAGATTTGCTCCAGCGTGCTCATAGAGGAACTTCCAAAACTCTGGGACATCCTGTTGCAATTGTCGCATGACTAGATACGTCCCGTTGCGCCCCAGATCTTTTTTGTCAGGCGCATCCACAGCGGCCAGTAGTTCCGCGTTCGCCACATCCGGGTCCATTAAAGGCCTATCGGTGATTTTTCCGTATTCGTTGCGATAGCCGAGCAAAAACTCACCCAGTGCAACAATGTTCGTATACTCCAATTGTGTGCATGGTGTTTGCCGCTCCTGGTCCCAGTCAATCTGCGGCTGGCTTATGCCATCGGTGAAACCAAATGGTTCATCTCCGTCGAGATTGCTGGTTCCAAGCCAGATCAGTTCCTCGAATGCGTCGCCCCAAGTCTGACCTTTGGTGTTTTGGACAAAAGAATCGAAGTGTTCGGGCTCGGCGAAAAACATCACCAGAAGATGTGGCTCGCTTCCAGGGCGGCCCCAATCCCACTGCTCGGGGGCATTATGACCCACGTCGCCCAGCAGCCGCGTGCGGTAATCTCTGGTCATACCCGCGCGGAACTCACGTGAAAATCCTTGCATCACAGAGGGTGGCAAGCCGAGCTGGGTCAGGCCCGGCGCCGTGAACGCGATCTGCAGGGCTGTGGTCGGCGGTGGCCTCCTTTCCGCCGCATTCGTGACCGGAGCCCCTCGCAACCAGGCTTTCGCCGCCGCCTCGTTTTTCACGCGCACGAGCGCATAGGAAGCGCTGGTCATGCGACCGTAACCAAAACGCACCAAACCTTGCACGTCCGCGTAATCGACCATGCTGTATGTCATATCAGGGCCAGCCATTCACGCGCCTCTTGCTCGTTCATCGACGAGGACTCCAATCCTCGACGGATGCGCGTGTTCCTTTCCAAATCGACCGCGGTCAAACCGGGATAAGCCTTGTACCAAACCTGCGTCAGCACGGTGTGGCGTCGCTGGAACTCTTTGAAGCGCCGTTCGTCTGCGCTCCCGCCCTGGAGGAGCCAATCAGTTCTCGGATAACCGATGCCATTACTGGTAAATAGGTTAAGACCGAAACCGAGCTTATTGATGAAGTCGTCCATATAGCTCTCATTGCCGCCGTCATAGTTGCTGAAAAAACCCAGCCGCTCGTTACCACCGATCAACACCCACCGCGCAAAGTGGATGGTGCGGACGCGTCCGAGACGCCCGGGCTTGATAATGTGTCGTGTTGCGTAGTCGATAACCAAAAGAACACCCCACAGCGTCATGAGCCGCAACAGTCCGGGTTTTAGGCTACCAAGCGCACTGTACGGATTTGTAACATCATGATCCTCCGCCTCCGCCAAAGCGTCGAAATGGTCGTCATCGACGACGACATAGGGCTCCGGATCGGTCTTCTCCAGGCGGCGAAGCTGAAAGAGATAAAATGGAGCGATAAGAATGAGCAGCGGCGAAGCCAGCAACAACAACAAAGGCATGCCGATCAGGTGCAACATTTTTCTGGTCCACCAGCCAAGCGGCGTGGCCTCCTCGTCGGACAGTGTAAGGCGGCCCGCGGATTTTTCCGCCTCCACGAACTGCTTTAACTGCGCATGAATTTCCCGTGGCGCGAGGCCCTCAAACGAAGACGTCTGGCGCGCAAGGCGGCTTTCAATCGCATCCCGTAATGCCGCTTCTTCGCGGATTCGACGCACCGTGCGTCCGCGTGTGTTCACGTAAGCCGCGCTGGCGGGACTGCGCACCAGCTTCATCCAGGCCATAAGATCGGTGTCGGATGCGAATCCATGGCAGCACGAAAAAATCGCGCGCAAGCCGTTGGACGCACGTCTCACCAGTTCGTTCAGGAATGCCTCCTCGTCGCCGTCCATGTCACCGAGAAAGGCGAGATACAGCGGATAGTTGCGGACCGGCAGCCCGTAAATGCGCAAATCTTCAACCGTTTTATCGTCGAGGATCACAAAACGCGCGAAATGCAGCGTGTCGAACTGTGCGAACGGAACCAACGGATTGTTTGGATTGACGGACCCCGGCGCCTCGTTCATGGAGTCGAGCAAGCCACGCAGTTCCGCTTCGCGCGATGCAACGATCGGCGCCAAAATCATGAAATTTCCCTGCGGCGTCATTGCCTCCTAGTCGAATACCTCCTCACCTGAGGGCTCGTAATGAGGCACATCGTTCATGTTATGCCGCAGCGTCGACAACGCGAGATACATCCGTTGTCGGGCGCGGCTTTGATTACCCAGGGGCCGATGCTCGGCGATCGTATGCCAGGGGTTATAGGAAAGCTTCTTGGCGAATTCCATTTGGGCCGGCGAATCGAACTTCTGTTTCGGCAGACGCAACGTTGCCACTGAAACACGTGGCGAAAGTTTCTCTGGCCACAGCACGCCGTTGTTCTCAATCGGCATGAGGAATGGATCGGTCTGCAACTGCAGGCGAAAGTCGAGCTCCACGTCTCCTTCGTTCAACGCCTTGACCATTGCATCGCGCAAATAATCATCAGGCGGACGAAAAGGAAGCCGCGGGATCGGAGTTTTCTTGTTCGTTTTTGGCCAAACCGAGTATTCCATGGCCTGGCCTTCTCCCAATAGATACGGCACACAACTGAAGTAAGGGGCTTCGAACGGGCTGCTCTGAGTTTTGACCCAGAGCCCTTGCATGATCATGTCCAGGATGTGGGGTTGCTCGAGGTTAACAAAATGAAAAATTTGTGCGTTTTTCACGCTCCACTTTTGCAAGTGCGCATTGGACTTTATGTCCTGGGTCACAAATGTCGGCGTGGAAACACCGAACATGTCCAAGGTAAACTTCTCCTCATCCATTAACTTCGGCCCGGGAACGCCCATCAGTTTGATGCTGATGCTCATGAAGCCCACGTCATCGATGTCTGGAGTGATGTAGGGACCCGGCCCTGAAAAACGCACCCAGCAACGGAAGGTTTGCGGATTCGCATAAATGCCGTGTTGAAATTGCGGCGGCAGATTGTTGTGAACGATGAACTCTCCTCGCACAATGCCCTGCGTCTTGGTGTTCCCGCCACGCTCAAACCCCCCGGGTTTCCACAGTCCCCTCATCTGCGTGGTAAAGCTGGCGATGACCGAGTTGAGATATTCCTCCTCGTTCGGCAGCGGTTTTTCCTCGGCAATCTTCAAACCTTCATCCTTGCGCTGCATGTTCATCAACGCCGTTACCAGGCGCGCGATTGGATCGCGAAGAGTGGCGTCGAATAATGGACGGATCCAGTGATCAATCCGGCGTTCCATCTGCAAAAGGAACATGTTCGTATTGCTCACCCAGTTCAGTAACCACGAGCCAGTGTTGGCTCGCGGCATTGGGCGGCTAACGTTCGAATTCACGGCGAATCCAATAGCCGTACGATCTGATCACGCCGGCGGCGGAAACTCGAGCGCGAAGTCGATCAGCCGCTTTTTGCCCAAATAGACCTTGCCCAGGTACGTGCGCGGCGCGACTTCACGGATCTCGTCACGGATCCAATGCGCCAGCAGCGACGTCTCGGAATAATCGAGAACGATGCATTCCTTGTTATCCAGCCAGCTTGGCCCTTTATAGACCTTCGCGATAATTGCGTTTAGCCCAAAGGGCAAAATCCTGTTTCGCAAAACCCCTTTCGCCGGATCGAAGACCTTCCCCTGCCACGCGAAATGATTTATGAAATTCGCGATGTCCTGGGTGTAAGTGGTCCCCGGCGCGACGATCGCGGTCCCCTTGGCTTCGCCGCTGGGAATTTCGCCCACCGGACTTTGCGTAAAGAGATCATCCAGCTGCGACTGCGACATTTTTAACATTTCTGGAACGGTAGCTGCCATGTTTTCTCCTTTTGTTTGAGATGCGCGCCTAGAACGTTTTCAGATACTCGATCAGAGCGCGTTTATCGTTGTCAGATAAATCAGTGCCGAAATAATGACCTTTGTCTTCGACGAAGTCCGGGCATTTGTTCGCCGCCAGCAGGTCCGGAATCAGCTGGTTGAACTCGGCGGCGGCTTCGTCGCGTGAAAGGTTCGCGGTCTGAACCTTGACTAACTTTTTCGCGATTTTGAGGAAAGCATCGATGTTTCCAGACTCCGGATCCAGATTGGCAACCAGGTTAACAGGTGTCCCTTGCGGAATCATTCCGACTGTGATGTAGCCATCGCGATCGGCGAGGCCCCACAGCACTTTCGGCACAAATTCCCTGCGCAAATGCAGGGAGCAATCGCTCTGCGTGCGCCAGATGGAGGCTTTGTTCAGGCGTTTTTCAGGCCAGAACAATTTTTCTATCCCATCGTTAAACGCTTCCATTCGGCCCGCCACTGAGGGATCGCCGGTAAATCTTCCCAACATGTTATTATGCAATAACGGCGCGGAGCTCCAGACACTAACGAGTGAAGGCGTCCGGTAATAGCCTGGTGCCACGTTCCTGTCTTTCGGTTTAAATTTGACCGGATGCGCTTCATCGAACGGGTTGAAAAATTCCAGCTCGTCCACCGGCGGGAGCTCCTTGTATGTCAGCGAAGAAAAGTTGTCCCAGACATGATTAGCCTTGGCGTTGGTCGCGAACGCGCGCGCGGAATTTGTTTCGATCTTCGTCAATGGGTAGCGTTTGTCGTTTGACAAAAAATTGTTTTCCAAAAAATCGGGCGCCATCACTGCAGTGCGAAACCAGGCTTTTCCCTCGCCGGAATGCGGATCGATATTCGGCGGAGGTTGCTTGCTCGAATGACACGCAGCACAGCTTTCGGCGAAAACTTCTTTTCCGCGGTTCATTACCGTCGCATCCATTGTGATGTAGGCCTGTCCGCCAGGAGCATCCGCAAGATGAAATGGCTTCAGCCTGCGAAAGAAGGCAGCAATGCTTGCCAGACGTTCCTCAGTGGCTCGCCAGAAGATCGAATGCTCACGTGCATAGGGAATTTCGAACGGTTTTTGCTTGGCGAGCCCGATCAATCGGTTGTGCAGCGTCAACCAATACTCGGAAAACATGCCGATATTGACATAAACGCGAATTGTGGCGCCAGCTACGCCGATGGAGTCGGCGCCGTCTTTCAAAATATGCGGCACCGGCATTTCCTCTTGTTCGCCGGGCAGCGCCAGCGTTCCGCCTGCCATCTTTTCTGGAGTCGCGATACGCTCCCGCTCGGCGAGCAAAAAGATTGGGTTGATTGCGTTTGGATTGTTGATGTGATCGGTTGCGATCCGGGAAGTATCTGAGGTACCGCGCGGCTGGTTGGCCAGCATCTCATAAAAGAAGCCGCCTTTTTGGACGTTGCAGGCGAAGACTTTTCCTTCGTTGATGTACTGATTACCAATCGCTGATGCGAGATTTTCCCAGCGCGGATTTTCCGGATCGGCCGGCGGATTACCTGGATATGGCGCAATGTGGCACGAACCGCACGCGACACCGACGCGATACGGCCGGACAAGTTTATTGTCGTTGTAATAAGTTGGATCGTTCATGAAACGATCTCCATTCCATTTCTTGCGCGCCTCCTCGTTGAAATCCGGATTTGGAAAAAGCCGAAAACCAAGGACCCCGGATGGTTTGCCGTACACAGTCTCATCAATGCCTGCCGGCTCGGGTTCCACTTGTTCGTCGAGCCATAAGCCAAATTCATCCGGCTTGGTTGGGCCGCGAAATCCGGGCTCGTTGACCAAACCCAGCGTCTTGAAACGCTCACCGCGCGAAAACTTGCGGTTATCGAGCATCTTTAGGAGATCCATCAACCCGTAACTATCCTGGGCGGCATTATTCCAAAAATGCTGATTGCCCGCGCTCCACAGGTTCCACGTATTGCGACCCATGATTTCCTCGGGTGAAAGATCGATGCCGCCATCCATCGGTTTGAAAATGTTCGCAGTGATTTGCGGAAAATCTGCAGTGGTTTTCCCAGCTGCTTTCGCCTCATCGATTGGCTCGTTTTTTTCGCAACTCGAAAATGTGAAAACCAACCAGCCGAAAAGACAGGTTCCGATCCCGATACGACGGAGAAAATCGCGCTTGGCCTGGAGGAAAGGCTTCACCGAGGCATCATTGATATCTCGGTCACGAAACGTGTGGCAAGACAATTCTGGAATTCGTCGCAACGATCATTAATGGGGCCCCGTCATTTCGTGCCCGCGGTGCGAATGCCAAGTAAATCGGTGCGCAGAGAAAGTGTCCGACCGACCGATCAGAATTACGCGACAAATTCCACTGCGACCGGATCAGCAATGTACCCTTTATCGTGCGCTTCCGTCAAAAACTTGCGGATCGCGGCGCGTCCAACTTCGCCGTAATCGCGAGTAAACTCATTCACGTACATGCCAATAAATTTCCCGGTGAGCTTTTCATCCATATCGCGCGCGTAAGGAAGGGAATGCCGCACCGCCTCATCCCGGTGCGCCAGACCGAAGTTAATACTTTCCTCAATAATCTTGCTCAGATCGTGGCGAACTCTTTTCGGAATATCCTTGCGCACAACATTTCCGCCAAGGGGCAGTGGCAATCCGGTTTGCGCTTTCCACCATTTACCAAGATCGACAACTTGATCGAATCCTGATTTCGCATAGGTGAGTTGACCCTCGTGTATGATCAAACCGGCGTCCGCTCGTCCGTTGCTTACCGCATCGAAAATTTGATCAAATGGTACAACGACGTCATTGAACTCCCCAAGGAAAAGCTGTAGCGCAAGAAACGCGCTGGTCATCTTGCCAGGGACAGCAATCTTCTTGTCGGCCAGGAAATCTCGCGCGGCAAAGTCGCCTCGTGAATCGGCATTGTGCCTTGTGTGTTTTGTTATGACAATCGGCCCATACCCATCTCCCATACTGGCTCCGCAGGGCAGCAGCGCGTATTTGCTTGCCACGTAGGCGTAGGCGTGGATGGAGATTGCGGAAATGTGCAGCTCGCCTCGAAGGGCGCGCTCATTCAACGTCTGGATATCTTCCAGCCTGTGCTCGAAGCGGTACCCGCGCAGATCGATTTTATTCTCCGCCATCGCATAAAACATGAACGCGTCATCCGGATCGGGAGAATGACCAAGGGTAAATACGTCAGCGCCGTCCTTTGTCATTCTCTATGATTCCTGGGTCGGTATCATTTAGCACGAAAGACTATTGAAACCCCATTGCCAGGCAAGCGCGTCCCTTGCTGCCGAGTGCATTGGACGCCCTCTTACAGAGAGACGGCTACAGCAAAAACAAAACAGCCCCGAATTTCTTCGGGGCTGTTTGAAACGTGTTTAGAAATGTCCGGTAACTAGTCTTATCGATTCTCCACCACTCGTGGCGTCGGCCTGACCATTTCAAGCTGAGCGCTCACTTTCTGAATTTGCTCGGCCTGTTGCTTGAGAGCCGCGGTTAGGGACTGAATCTGCCCTTCCTGCAAAGCGATCTTTGCGGCTTGTCTTTCAGTCGTTGCCTTCAGCTGCTGCAGGGCCGTCTTGCCGGGCGAAGCCGGAGCGCAAGAGCCGAGCTGGCCGTTTGCATCTACGCAGACCGCGTCACCGCTGACTGGCACACCCGAGATGCCGCCGATGAAGCAGCCTGTGTTAAAGCTGTCCCCAATGCGGATCGTTTCATCTTCGCTGCCACCGCCCGGGCCTGCCTCAAAGCCGATATAAATGTTAAAGGAGCCCTCGACGCCTGCGCCTGCTGAATCGCCGATAGCTACGTTTCCGGAGCCGCTTGCATTGCCATTCATTGCCTCAACGCCCATGACATTGTTGAACCCGCCATCGAGGTTGTTGGTGAGTGCATCAACGCCGACAGCGTTGTTTGAATTACTGACGGCACCGTCCTGGCCGAAGAGCGCAAAAGCGCCGACTGCCGTGTTCAAGCTGTGGTCGTCGCCCGAGCCGTTAACCAGCGTGAGATCGCCAACAGATGTGTTTGCGGCGCCCGTATCATTGTTAAGCAGCGCGCTGTTGCCAAGGGCATTATTGCTGAATCCGGTAGTGTTCACATTGAGGGCGAAGGCGCCTACGGCATCGTTAAAGCTTCCTTCACTATCGTTCGCGCCACCGGTATTGTTGAGCATTGCAGACACACCAACGGCCACGTTTTGAGTGCCGGTGTTTGATCCCGCGCCGGAGGTGTTCAGCAAAAGCGCGGCAACGCCAACGGCCGTATTTAAATCCGCGTTGTTCACATCCAGTGCAGCAGCGCCGCAAGCGGTGTTAAAGCTGCCGGTCGTGTTGCTAAACTGCGCAAATGCGCCAAATGCGCTGTTCCCAATGCCGGCGGTGATAAACGGCATAGCCTGAAACCCGTCCCTCGTGTTTAGCACGCCGGGTGCAGGTGAATCCGTGGCGTTGGGTGCTGGTAGCTCTGGACTCGGAGCCGCTTGCATTTTCGGCGAAAACGCAAAGCACACCAGAATTAGCGGGATGAGAAGGAACCCGCGCCGAAACGGCAGCGAGCGAGCCGGATCTCGTCCGCAGGAAACTAAAGTTTTGAGTTGATTGAGTGGATACATGGATTGTGTGTTCTTTCTCTCCCGGTTTATTTACTTGTTTTGTGTTCTGGCCCCAAAACAAACAACGAATTTACCGGGTACAACTCCCTGCCTGTTTTAGAAGCGTCCGCGTGTC
>DATBEX010000025.1:0-6344 GCA_036558805.1 Candidatus Udaeobacter sp. | reverse complement strand
ACCAAAAATTTGGCGCTACAAGTCTCCCAGGGCTACATCAAGAGCCCGGAAGCGCCCGAGCCCCAGGTAAACGTCCATCGCACGACGGCCTCGGCCATCTACAACCTGCCGCTCGGTAGCGACACGAATTGGTCGAACAGCTTTGTATGGGGCCAGAACAACGCAACTGGCGAAGGCAAAACGCAATCGTTCCTGATCGAATCAAATTACCAGCGCGGGCGCGACACTGTCTATTTCCGCTGGGAGCGAGTGCAAAAATCCGGCCACGAACTCGTTCTCGATCCACCGGATGAATCCCGAATTTTTCCTGTTGGCGGATATACCGTTGGGTACGTGCGCGATCTAACCCACGGTAAAGGTCTCGACATCGGCCTCGGGACACAATTCACCTTCAACGATCGACCTGATCGGCTCGATCGTTACTACGGAAACGATCTTGGTTACGCTTTCCAATTTTTCCTGCGTATCCGCCCGTCGTTGTTCAGTCGAGGACACGACCACCGAGAGCACGTCGCTGGGACGGAAAAATAAACGGCAAGCCAAGATTCTCGCTTCGCAATGCGGCACGCAAATGTGTTAAACGTGCAGGAATGAAAAAGCTATTGCTGGGGGTGGTGTCGCTTGTCGTTGGAACGAGTGCGCTTTTGGCCAATGGTGGCGCCTGGCAAACCGGCGTTCCGGGAACGGGTAGCGCCAGCGCCTCGAACCAAAATCGCAAAACTGACGTCACGATAGAAGACGAAACACTGAAAATTGATCTGCATCCGGAATTCGCAGCCGTCGAGGTGCATTACCGGATGCACAACACGGGACCCAAGGCACAACAGGATTTCTTTTTTCCAGTTGAACGTTGGGGAAAGAACCCGGACGCAGATTCAGACACAAAAAGCGCCGACATTCGCCAGTACGAGATCACCGTCGACGGAAAAAAATTGCCATACACAAGCGTGTCGGGACCTAAAGAGGAGCCCAACGAGACAACATCCGGGCAATTTTGGGAACAAAATGTTTCCACGATCAAATCATGGAAGAAATCGGTGATCCCTTTCGAGCGAAAGCAAACACGCGAGGTTATGATTCGCTACAAAGCGCAGTACGCCGAAAACGACGAATCGGTTTCGGACGACTCACATATTAGTGACGCCACCTTCGCGTATTCGCTTTCGCCGGCCGCGACATGGAAAGGCCCGATTGGCAAAGGCAAGATCGAGATCAACATCCTGCACCCCGAGCCTGAAGACGTTTCCATCGAAAAACCAAAGGAGCGTTTTCAAAAAATCAACGACACGCGTTACGAATGGACATTTGAAAACCTGAAACCGTCGCTGGCAGATGATATCCGCATCGTGGCGCATTCAAAATACGACAAGTATCCGACCGGATACTCGGAAGAGGATTTTCAGCATCGTGCATCATATGTTCTGAGGGAACATCAATACTTTCTCGATCACACCGATTACGATGCGACGGCAAGCTCAACGCTGGCAGCCCAGGGCAAACACAACTACGACGTCGTTAACATAAAGGGCGATCCAACTCGGGAGATTCAATCGCCATGGGCTGAAGGCGTCGAGGGCGATGGTATCGGAGAGAGCATTACGCTCAACGTGAAACGTCCGCTTCCACTCTATGGCATTCTGATTCAGCCTGGCTATTACGAGTACGAGGAAAAGCAACCCTGGTTGAAAAACAATCGCGTCGCACAGCTTGAAATCACGCTCAATGACGAGCACACGTTTACGGAGAGCATTCCCGACGAGCAATTCGAAAATCCGTACCTGATTCGCGTGCGGGATTATGCCAAGCCAGTTAACAAGATTAAACTCGTGATCAAGGGCGTGCATCGAGGCACGCAGTTTCACGATACGTGCATTTCGCTCGTTGAATTGCGAGCGCCGCTCACTAAGAAACCTGAAATTCACCCAGCTAGATGAATCCGCGAGCAGCCACGCTTTGCATAGCGGCGCTGCTCGCCGCGGCGAGCGCCGGAGCAAATGTGCTGCCCATTTATATTGAGGACAATCATGCGGGGACCTTTTACTGGCTGGCGCAACACATCGATCTCGATCGGCCGTGTACGCTCATCCTATTCGATGCGCACAGTGACGCATCCGGCATTTTCGATTCTGACAAACTTCGCGCCGCGCTGCGAAACGTCTCGTCCCGGGAGTCCCGACGAACGCTACTCGATCGCTGGCGCAACGAGGGCGCGGTCCAGTGCTTCAACTGGATTGAGCCACTCATGCCGGCACCGGTTGCAAGAGTAATTTGGGTGCCGGCAAAGAAGCTTTTCCCACCGGAAATTAGCAAACACGCACAAGAAGCCACGGCTTTGCTCGATGGGCACCTCGAAGCAGCGCCGCGGAAATCGGGATCGTTGCGCGAATCGTACGTCGTTTCGGATTTCGATGGTCTTCAAAAACACCTCAATCCAACCGAACCGCTCGTCGCGACGATTGATCTTGATTATTTCGCAGGCCTGCCAGTCGCGGAACAAGCAGCCGGTTTCGATCGCATCTGGAATTTTGTGATCGAACAGCCGAACCTTCGCGCCATCACGCTCGCCATTTCGCGTCCATACCTGCGAGACGAGGACGAAGCGTATCGGTTATTCAAGCTGGCGTTGACTGCCGCGCTCTCGTTGCCCACAGCGCAAATCGAGTTCGAGCCGTTTCTCAGTGTGGCCAACGATCACTCAAATCTCGCGAAGGAATTGATGGTGAAGGGTGAGAAACTGACGGCATTCGATCTTGCGAAAGTTCCACAGGAGCTTCGGGCGCTAATTTTGTCCGAGGGTCAACGTATCGTCGTGCAGCATGACCCAGGTCGCTGGCGGCAACTTTTGCAAACGTGGGATGATGAAGGGCCCCGGTTGCATCTTGAAATCAAGGACCATCAGCCTTCCACAGACGACGTCTGGCGTCTTCCCGCGAATGAACCGGCTGAGATCGAACTGCTTGCTGAACCCTGGACAACGAGTCCGGAAAAGATTCAATGGTTTGCGCTAATTCCAAAGTATTCGCGTTGTAACCTCACGAATTTGTCGATCGATCAGGTTGGTTTCGTCGCGAACGCAGCATCCCAGCCCGCTTGGAATGAGATTCGGATCGATCATCACGATTGTCTGCTGCCGATGTCCAAGATCGATGATTTGTTCGATCGGCAATCGCACAGTGGCTCGCTGCGTTTGCGAGCTCGGGCCGTCGTTAATGGGAAAATTCGTGAAACACCCGCTTTAGAATTGCGCAGGTTCATCGGCAACGGTTTCCGCGCCGCGATCAGCGAGCAGTTCGGGCTGCCGTATCTTTTCGGCAGCGGCGAATTATCAGAAAATTCCGATAGCGGGCCGGAAACAAACCTGGGCGCTGATTGCGCGAACTTCATCATTTACGCGTTGCGCCGGCAGGGGCAGCGCATTTCGTGGTCAGATCCAAAACGATTGAGCGATCATCTTGAACCTGTCGCCCGATCAGCAGCGCCCGGCAGTGTAAAAATAACCGCGGACGATTTGCAGCGCGGCGCCATCGTGCATCTCGGGACGCACGTCGCAGCAGTAATGGAGGACCGCCCGCCCATCGGTGTTCTCGATCAAAACGATTTGGTCGCTCACCAGCTCGGTGGCTCTCCAGAAATGCTCGCGCTCGGGCAATTCCTGAGAGAGCGCAGGAACACTTGCTTCGATTTATTTCGCGTACCTGCAGCAAAGCCCGCCGCAACTCTTGTTTTCGGCGGCGACGTAATGCTCGGCCGCAGTTGCGCGGCGAAGATCGAAAACGGAGGGGACCCGTTTGCTGATATCGCGCCCCTGTTACACGGCGCAGCTTTCGCCGCTGCGAATTTGGAATGTACGATTTCGACTCTTGGCGAGTCTTCGCACCGCTATGCGTTCCGTGCGCCTGCGAGCGCGGCACAACTGCTTCGTCACGCCGGATTTCGAGGCATGGGAGTGGCCAATAATCACGCGCTGGACTTTGGCGCTGCGGCGCTACGGGACTGCGCCACGCATTTGTTACAGGAACAGGTTCAGCCAATCGGTCTTGAGAAAACCGGCAGCAACGTCTGCACGCTAAGTTTTGCATCAGTGCTCGGAAAAAAAATCGCTCTCCTGGCGATTAACGAGGTTGGCGCTGATGCAGACCCCCAGATTGCCTCGGCATCTGACCGGTCTGGACTGAACGCCTCAATCGCAGGTGCTCGGTCGCACGCAAATTTCGTCGTCTGCCTGGTTCACTGGGGCGTTGAAAACAGCGAGAAGGTCACCGATCAACAACGCGAACTGGCGCGCTGGCTCATTGACCACGGAGTTGACCTCGTGGTCGGGTCACATCCGCATTGCGTTCAGGCTCTCGATTTTTATCACGGCTGCCCAATCGCATATTCCCTGGGCAATCTCGTGTTCGACGGCGCGCCGACTGTCAAGTCATGGAATCGCGGGGCATTGCTTCAAATCGGTTTGAACGAAAACGCGCAAGTTTCGTCCGTCTCTCTGATTCCGATCGTTCTCGAAGACGGTTTTCCGCGGGTGGACGCTTCACCAACGGAAAAGACTTTGAGCAGTCGTTGAATTGAAGGTGGTGGCTGTAAGACGGTCACTCCTTGATCTTGTCATCGCGCGCGACCTGCGTGAAAATGAACATTCCGTGGCTCTGCGACTGCCGAAACAGGATTACCAGGACATCGAGCGAATCATCGAGTTGGATTTCGCGCGCGCGACTGAGGCCGCCGCCCTGAACTCACTGCGCTGGCTTGGGCGCGGCGACAAGGAAGCAGCCGACGCGGCAGCCTGCGATGCCATGCGCGGCATGTTCGATCTTATGAACATTTGCGGCGAGGTCGTCATCGGCGAAGGAATTAAGGACAACGCTCCTGGCATTTTCAAAGGCGAACAGCTCGGCACATGGATGCCCGGTTCGCCGCAGTTCGATATTGCGGTCGATCCGATCGATGGCACCACCAACATTTCCAAAGGCGCGCCGAACTCCATCAGTTGCATCGCGGCGGCGAGTCCAGAGAAAGGAGTGAAGGTGGCGCTTCGAGACATTCCTTCCTTTTACATGTCAAAGCTGGCCTACGGTCCGCGAGTCATCGATTACATGAAAAAGCGCGGTGATTCGCTTCATCTCGAGATGCCGATTGCCGAGATGCTGGCAATCGTTGCGCGCGCCGTGGACAAACGCGTCCAGGACGTGGCCGTGATGATGCTCGACAGACCGCGTCACAAGGAAATCGTGGAACAAATCCGCGCGGCAGGCGCTTCATTACGCATGATCGGCGACGGCGATATCGCCGCTGCCATCGCGCCATCGCTACCCGAATCCGACGTCGATCTTTATATGGGCATCGGCGGTTCGCCCGAGGCAGTGCTCGCAGCGGCGGGAATCAAGTGTCTAGGCGGCGATATGCAATGCAAAATGTGGCCGCGCGATGACAAGGAACGAAAGAAATTGATCGATGATGGCTACAAGAAGGATCTGGATCGTATCTTTTCGGCTGATGACCTGGCGAACGGCCAGAACATCCTTTTCTGCGCCACAGGAATCAGCGACAGCGCGTTGCTGCGCGGTGTCCGTGCCCATGGCGGGGTCACTGCGGTTACGCATTCGATCCTGATGCGCGCCAAAAGCAAAACCGTGCGTTTTATTCGCGCGAGGCACGATTTACATACAAAGACGATCCGTCTCCGGTCAGACAATCGCGAACACTTGATTTGAACCTTGCCGACTGGCTGGATTCGTTAGGCCTATTTGGGACGTATGCCGAATTTGGCCAGTTCTGCGACGGTTCTCTCCATTGGCAGACCCACGACGTTTGTGAATGAGCCTTCGATCTTTGCGATAATCTCGGCGCCGCTTCCCTGCGCTGCATACGCGCCGGCCTTGTCCAGCGGCTCCACTTTCGCGAGATAATTCTCGATAGCCGCATCGCTCAGGCGGTGAAAACGAACGTGCGAGTTTTCATGAAAAACCGCCGATCTGCCCCCTGTCCGCTGATAAATCGCAACGGCAGAACAAACCTCATGAGTTCGTCCGCTCAGGCGCTGAAGGATGCGGACAGCGTCATCAAGATTCACGGGCTTACCGATGATTTGATTCTCCAGCGAAACCAACGTGTCGGCTGCGAGCACGACAGCATCGGGACGCATTTGCGCAATGGACATCCCTTTTCTTATGGCGTTCCAGAGGGTCAGCTCGCATAGCGTAAGGGTCCTGCTGAATTTTTCTTCAACCCGTGGCGAGGCAATTTCAAATTCGAATCCACTTTCGTTGAGCAATGCAGCGCGTCTCGGCGAACTGGATGCCAGCACTAGTGACGGCATCATATTCTAACTGTAGAGGCAGCCGTGC
>DATBEX010000024.1:0-18014 GCA_036558805.1 Candidatus Udaeobacter sp. | reverse complement strand
GCTTGCCATAGCCATCCGCTATCCGACCTCGCCAAGCTATGGCGATCTGAAACTGCTGCCGTATTGGGATCCGCTGCGCGGCGACCCGCGTTTCGAACAAATTGTCGCCTCCCTCGCTCCGAAAAAATCGGAGTAATCATTAGTCGTTGTAGCCAGGATCGCTGGTTCCCGGATACCAGGCGTTAGCGATTTTCGCATTCTCTTTGCCACGCCCGACAAAATTTTCCGAAGGACTGAGTAAGCGCCCGAAATGAGCTCTCGCGAAGAGAGTTCATAGAAGGCCAAAACAAGGAAAGGAAAAATTATGAAAGGTCTGAACAATATTCTTGGCATCGCTGCGCTCGGCTGCTTTGCTCTGTGTCCAATTGCACAAGCCGTCGTCCCCGCACCGGATGGAGCTTATCCGAATCTCAACACAGCAGAAGGGCTAGGCGCCCTTTTGAGTCTCGACGTCACAACCGGTTCTGCGAACACGGCAGTTGGCTGGTTTTCGCTCAGGAGCGACATAAGTGGCGGCTTCAACACTGGTGTTGGCGCTGGAGCACTTGCGCTCAACACCGGTGACCGAAATACAGCTACCGGTGCTGCAGCACTCTTCCTGAACAGCACCGGCGACCGCAACACAGCGGACGGAACGCTGGCTCTCTTTCACAACACCGTCGGCGTCGATAACACGGGGGTCGGAGACTCCGCGCTCTTCAATAATACTGAAGGCAACGGTAACACAGCCGTTGGTGAAGCTGTGCTTATCGCCAATACGACCGGCGCTCAGAACACGGTCGTCGGGGCAGCCGCGGCCGTCAGCAATACCATCGGAAACGATAACACTGCCGTTGGCCTAAACTCGCTTTTCAGCAACACAGAAGGTAACAACAATACCGCCATCGGCCGAGCTGCGATGGGAGGAAATACGACGGGCCCCAACAATACTGCCGTCGGTTGGTTCGCGCTGGCCTCGAACGTCAGCGCTGGAGCCAACACAGCTGTTGGTTCTGATGCATTGTTGAACTTTAGCGGCAACATCGGCTTTAACACGGCTGTCGGTGCAAATGCGCTCATCGATGCCACCACCGGCCAATTCAACACCGCTATTGGTGAAGGAGCGCTCAGTGGTGTCACAACCGGCCTTACCAACATTGGAATTGGTATAGGCGCCGGGGATGCGATAACAACGGGTAGCGGTAACGTCTTTATCGGCGTAACCGGCGGTGACCCAGGAGAGACAAGCCACACTTACATTCGCAATATTAAAGAAACACCTGTCAACGGCGGTAACGCTGACATCGTTACCATAGATATAACTACAGGCCTACTGGGGCGCGCTAGTTCATCGCGCCGCTACAAGGAAGACATCCGGTCGATGGATAAATCCAGCGAAGCGCTTTATCGGCTTAATCCAGTGACCTTCCGTTACAAGAAAGAAATCGACCGAACTCAATCGCCCGTCTTTGGTCTCATTGCCGAGGACGTAGCTGAGGTAAATCCCGATCTGGTTGTGCACAACGCCAAAGGGGAGCCTGAAAGTATCCATTACGAGATGGTGAACGCGATGTTGCTTAACGAGTTCCTCAAAGAGCACAAGAAAGTGCAGGCCTTGGAAGCCACCGTCGCGCAGCAACAGAAAGGATTCCTGGAGCAGGAGAAGCGAATCGAGGTTCTGACAATGGGTCTTCGGAAGGTGAGTGCGCAGGTTGAGCTCAGTAAACCTGCGCGGCGATTGGTAACCAAGGGAGACTGACCAGAGACAACTGATACAAACGGCGATCAAACAAAAGAGAACGAAAATCACATAATGAAAAATCGAACCACAATACTGAGAGCGGTGCTCCTGGCGCTTGGCTTTCTCGCGCTTCAAATGACGGCGACTCCGGAACACGCGCCCGCGGCTCCAGAGGCCGCCTTGCCAGGGTTCAATACAGCGGACGGGGACCATGCCCTTTTTAGTCTTACCAGTGGCTCCGCGAACGCAGCAGTTGGTTGGTATTCTCTCTTCAGTGACGCCGATGGCAGCTTCAACACCGCCACCGGCGCGGGGTCGCTCCTGCTCAACATGAGCGGAAACAATAACACAGCCGTCGGCGCCGCGGCGCTTTTATTCAACACCGGCTCCGACAGCACCGGCGTTGGAATAGCTGCCCTGGAGAAAAATATCGCCGATGCTAACACAGCCACAGGAGCTTTTGCGCTTCACGACAACACCATCGGGGGCACCCTGGAGACAATCAGCACGCCTTTTGGGATTTTTGACGTTGGTCCTAATACGGCTGTCGGTTCCCATGCACTGGAGAGCAATCGCGACTCCAGCGGAAACACCGCGGTGGGCTATCAAGCGTTACGTAGCATGGTAAGCGGGCTTTCGGGAACAGGATTTCCCCACCTGGGCATCAGCACGGCTGTCGGGTTTCAGGCGCTCGCTAACGCCGATGGTTCTAACATCGCCGCCAATGACGCATTTGGCTATCAAGCGCTCTTTAACCTTACGGACGGCAACGGCAATCTGGCCATTGGGACTCAGGCACTCTCCGACCTTGCCGAAGGCGTCAACAACGTGGCTATTGGCTTTGACGCTGGCCTCGGTCTCACAACAGGGGACGCCAACATTTATATCGGTGTATTCGGAGGGCAAGGTGGTGCCAGCGAGTCCAGTCATACCTATATTCGCAATATCAACACCACCTCGGTAAGCGGAGGCGACACCGACACTGTGACCGTGGATTTAAACACGGGTTTGCTTGGTCATCTCACTTCTTCACGACGTCACAAGGAAGACATCAAAGCGATGGATAACGCGAGCGAAAGCCTGTACCGGCTCAAACCCGTTACTTATCGTTACAAGAAGGAGATCGACCGAGACCAGGTCCTCGATTATGGCTTGATCGCCGAAGACGTAGCCGAGGTCGATCCGAACCTGATAGTCTGCAATAAAGACGGCGAAATCGAGAGCGTGCGATACACGGCGGTGAACGCGATGTTGCTCAACGAGTTTCTGAAGGAACACAAAAAGGTCGAAACACAACAAGCAATGACTGCTGAGATGAAGAAAGAAATTGCACTTCTTACTGCGACCGTAAAAGCGCAGGCCGCCCAAATTCAGAAAGTGAGTGTCCTGATTGGAATGGCTAAGGCCCCGCTAAAGGTAGCTTTTAATAATGAAAGGAAGTAACTTTATGAACCGAAACACCGTATTTACGTCAACCTTATTGGCGTTTGCGTACGTTGCCCTTTGCCCGATCACGATAGCGCTCACTCCGGCACCAGATGGCGGCTACGCCAATTTCACTACAGCGGAAGGGCAAAACGCGCTTTTGAGGCTTAGCGGCGGCACTGCCAACACAGCAGTTGGGTGGTCTTCGCTCTTCAATGTTACCACTGGCAGTTTCAATACCGGCATTGGTGCGGCCGCGCTTGCGCTTAACACAGGAGATAACAATACGGGTACCGGGGTTGCGGCGCTCTTACTGAACACCACTGGGACCAACAACACGGCCGATGGAACGGCGACGCTGGTCCATAATGCCACAGGCGATGACAATACGGCAGTAGGTGCTTTTGCGCTCAACAATAACATTGCCAGCGGTAATACAGCTATTGGCTCTAACGCTCTTCTGAACAATACTACCGGCGGCACGCTGGGAAACATCAACATATTCGACGTTGGCCCAAACGTGGCCGTTGGCCGGCAGGCCCTCGAGAGCAACACCGTTGCCAGTGCTAACACGGCCGTGGGTTATCAGGCGCTTCAGAGCTTTACAACCGGGCCGATAGGCTTCGAGCAGGTCGGTCTCTGCACGGCTGTCGGTTTTCAAGCTCTCGCCCATACCACGGGGGATGGATTCGCTAACAGCGGATTTGGTTATCAAGCGCTCGTCAACAATACCGATGGCAGTGCTAATACGGCCGTCGGCTTCGAGGCCCTCCAAAGAAACGTCGGTGGCGGGGGCAACACCGCTACCGGCAGTTTCTCCCTGGGCAATAACCAGACTGGCGACGCGAACACAGCTGTCGGTGGTGATGCGCTCGTTGGAAACATTATCGGCAACGGAAACACGGCCGTTGGTTCCAGCGCGCTTCAGGACAATACCGCCGGGTTTTTTAATACAGCCATCGGCCTTTCAGCGGGCGCGAATATCACCGGTACCGGCAATGTCTGTATTGGACAAGGAGTCTTCGGCGAGGGGGGCGTGGATAGCACAACGTATATCCGCAACGTAAACACTTTCGCGCAGAATTTTAGCGCAGGAGTCAACGATTACGTTACCGTGCGACTGAGCGATGGCAGACTTGGTCACACCGCCGTCGTCTCATCGCGACGTTACAAGGAGGACATCCAAGCCCTGGATACGAAGAGTGAAGGGCTGTACGCACTCAAGCCTGTTAGTTTCCGTCTAAAGAAGGAGTATGACGAGACGCAGACGCCCGGTTTCGGCCTGATCGCTGAGGACGTGGAAAAGGTGAACCCAGATCTCGTGTATCGCAATAACAAAGGTCAAGTCGAAAGCGTACGCTACGAAATGGTGAACGCGATGTTGCTCAACGAATTTCTGAAAGAACACGAAACAGTGCAAGAGTTGAAGAAGGAAGTCGAAGCGCTCACGATCCAGCTTAAGGAACACGCACGGGGAACTCCAAAACGTCAGGGCCCAGCTTGTAGCCGGTAAACGGGTTACGAGCGTAGTTCTCAACAGGCCATAGAGTTTCGTATATCGCATTTTCGCATGGGCGGAGTCATTCGGCTTCGGGGCTTCTAGCTTTGAAACAAAGAAAAATGGTCATTCGGCGATTGGATTCTTACTGAATCCTTCCGTTTCCTCTTGACATATCATTGGCGCTTTTGGCAGAACGCCCTCCTCTGAAAAGAGTAACCGGTCAGAAATGAGACGCGATGGATGCTGCTTTTGCTCCGCGAGGGCGGGGCTCCTCCCAAAATAATTTGCGAGCACGCGCACGCGCAGGGCGAACTCATGGAAGGCCAAAAAAAATAAAAGCAAAAACTGAATTATGAAAAAACCCAATATCATCGCGGTGTTCTCTGCGCTGGTCTGCTTAGCGCTTTTATCAATCGCGCAAGCGACTCCGGCTCCAGAGACACCAGATCCAGCAAGTACATGTGCGTTCTGCACTGCAGACGGCACCAGGGCCCTTTTTAACGCCACTGCCGGCGGGGGAACGGCGAACTCGGCATTCGGCTGGTGGGCGCTGTTTACCAATACAGATGCCAGCTTCAACACCGCTGTGGGCGCGGGGGCGCTCCTGTCCAACAATGGGTCGCCCAATACGGCCGTTGGTGCAGTGGCACTCTTTTTAAACAAGATCGCTGGCGCCAACAATGCATTTGGGTCAGCGGCGCTCCTGAACAACGACTCAAGTGGCAACGGGTTTGCAAATTTCAACAACGCTTTTGGCCGTCAGGCGCTCACCGCCAATGTGGATGGCGGCGAAAATAATGCGTTCGGTGATCTTGCACTCGTTAACAACATATCGGGAGAGGCTAACTCAGCCTTCGGTGATGACGCGCTCGTTAACTGCACCGGTGACGGCAACACGGCTATCGGTGACGAGGCCGGCGCTAACCTAACAACAGGTAACCAAAACGTCTATGTCGGCCAAGGTGTTTCCGCCGGGGATCCTACTGAAGTCCGATTCATCCGCATCGGCGACACTGGCGTCACCGATTTTGACTGCTTTATCGCCGGTATCTTCGGTCGGGAGATTGATGCAGGCAGCGCAACGATTGTCGGAATTGATGCTAATCAAAAGTTAGGCACGGTGGCCGTCAACGCCAATGGAAGCAGAGTGCCTTTCAAGCCGCAAGCCATGCTCGATGAATCGCTCAAGCAACAAAAGAGGATCACGGAATTGGAAGGCACGGTTGAACGCCTCGCGGCAATAGTGAAAGAGCAGGCTGCGCAAATCCAAAAGGTGAGCGCGCAAATTGAGATGAGCAAATCTGCCCCGCGAACGGTTGCCAACAAATAGCTGATGTCTTTAGCTGCGGTAATTGACCGCTGATCGAGGCCAATATTTTGGACTGCAGTCAAGCAAGCCGCCGCGCGTTTTCGCGCGGCGGCTTTTAGTTTCATTCGGAATTTGTATCAACCCTTTTGTGTTTTTTGCTGTCCCGGTAAAGGGCGGAAAGTGGATCGTCCGGTTGCGACAGGACGAAGGGACAGCAAATTTCTCAGAAACGCAGTCATCCGGCATGACCATTTTCCAGCGCCGAGGAAGACGCGCTTTTAAGAACCCAACTCTGTCCTCCAAGGCTTAGGAGTGTCAGCCGCCGTCCTACAAAACTTTCGGAATACACCTGACCGTTTTTTCATTGTTATTCATTCACACCTTTGGCAAAAACGCTCGCCTCAGAATGGAGTAACCGGTCATAAATGAGACGCGATGGATGCTGCTTTTGCTCCGCGAGTGCGGGGCTCCTCTCAAATAATTTGCGAGCAGGCGCACGCGCAGGGCAAACTCACCGAAGGCCAAAAAAAGTAAGAGCAAAAAACAAATTATGAAAAAACGAAATATCATTGCGGTCTTCTCTGCGCTGGCCTGCTTAGCGCGTTTATCAATAGCGCAAGCGATTCCGTCCCCAGATACACCGGATCCAGCAAGTACGTGTGCGTTCTGCACGGCAGACGGCACCAAGGCCCTTTTTAACGCCACCGCCGGCGGGGGCACGGCGAACTCGGCGTTTGGCTGGTGGGCGCTCTTTAGCGCCACAGATTCCAGCTTCAACACCGCTGTCGGCGCCGGGGCGCTGCTTTTCAACAACGGATCATCGCCTAATACGGCTGTTGGCGCGACGGCCCTTCTATTCAACACCACCGGCAGCGACATGACGGCCGTCGGAGCCGGGGCCCTTCAAAAGAACCAAATTGCCAGCGATAACAACGCCGTCGGTAATTTTGCGCTACTTAATAACGATTCAGATGGCGCGGGGTCGGCAGACTTTAATAATGCCTTTGGCCGTAACGCACTCACGAACAATGTGGACGGCGACGAAAATGACGCGTTCGGTGATGACGCCATGGAAGAAAACACGACCGGCTCCCAAAACACAGCCATGGGTGATGACGCGCTGGATGGTAACACGACCGGCAGTGGAAACGTCGCTGTGGGTAAGGAGGCCGGAAATTCGATCACCACCGGCAGTAACAACGTGTGTATCGGTCACAATTCCGGAATTGGCATCACCGCCGGCAGTAGCATAATCGCAATCGGAGTCGAGGCTACAGGGCAATTTGCCAACATCGGTCCCACCTGCTTCATCGGGGCCATTGACGGCGAGCCGACTTCGGACCCAGGCAGCACCGTGCCAGTACTTATCGATTCAAATAACAACCTGGGCACCTTCGCTTCGTCACGTCGCGTCAAACACGACATTAAACCAATGGACAAGGCCAGCGACGTTATT
Organism: Candidatus Udaeobacter sp.; assembly: GCA_036558805.1. Taxonomy (GTDB): domain Bacteria; phylum Verrucomicrobiota; class Verrucomicrobiia; order Chthoniobacterales; family UBA10450; genus Udaeobacter. The sequence goes on along the minus strand of DATBEX010000024.1, from coordinate 10,603 downwards.
CTGGCGCTTAAGCCAGTTACCTTCAAGTACAACAGCGACAGTAAAGGCACGCCGTGCTTTGGTTTGATCGCTGAAGATGTCGCCCAGGTGGACCGCGACCTGGTCGTGCGTGACAAGAATGGTGAACCACAGACCGTGCGGTATGAGCAGATCAACGCGATGTTGCTTAACGAGTTCCTCAAAGAACACAAGAAAGTCGAGGCACAACAAGCAACCATTGCTGAGTTGAAGTCAACCGTTGCCCAACAACAAAAGGGGATGGAAGTCCTCACGGCCCAGTTGAAGGAGCAGGCCGCCGAAATCCAAAAAGTGAGCATGCAGCTAAAAGTGCGCACTCCGTCCGCGAAAGTCGTGAGCAACAATCAGTAGCAGATTCCGCCACCAATAGCTTATCTAGCCGGGGTCCCTCCGACCCCGGCTATTGTTTTTCCGAGCCGTAGTCTAGGTGGCTTCGTGTTTATCAAGACGGAGCTTTATACCTCGCGTGACTTGCTTACGGGGTTCTGAGCTAGTGTCCGTTGCCTTTTTCCTTGGTAAGCGTGAGCCCCCGGGGGCGAACGCTCACCGTTAAGCCCACGCATGTGTCTCACCGGCGGTGATGCGTCCGTCGTTCGGAAAAGGGAACGGGAAACGCGAACTCGACCAGACGCGACGTTGCATTCAAGCTATTCAAGCCAACGCAAACTGACTGTTCGAAACGTTAGACAATCTTCGAGTTTTGTTTTTGGCTTGACATACCATCTGCACTTTTGGCACAACACACGCCTCAGAAATGAGTAACCGGTCATAAATGAGACGCGATGGATGCTGCTTTTGCTCCGCGAGTGCGGGGCTCCTCCCAAAATAATTTGCGAGCACGCGCACGCGCAGGGCAAGCTCACCGAAGGCCAAAAAAGTAAAAGAAAAAATAGATTATGAAAAAACCAACTATCATTGCAGTGTTCTCTGCGCTGGCCTGCTTAGCGCTCTTGTCAATGGCGCAAGCGGCTCCGAGTCCCGAGCGACCAGCACCCAACGCCACTGATTCACCTGCACCCGGCGTGTTAAACACGAGGGACGGGCAGAGCGCTCTTTCGTTCATCACCACGGGGATTGGGAACAGCGCATTCGGCGCGTTTGCGCAGTTTAGCAACACGACTGGCAGCTTTAACACCGCTTGCGGCGCTGCTGCACTGGACGTGAACAGTGCGGATCAAAATACGGCCGTTGGTGCAGCGGCGCTTTTATTGAACCAGATCGGCAGCGATAACAATGCAGTCGGCGTATCGGCCCTCCTGAACAACGACTCAAGTGGCAACGGGTCTGCAAATTTCAACAATGCCTTTGGTCGCAACGCACTCCTAAGCAATGTGGACGGCGACGAAAATGATTCGTTCGGCGATGACTCCATGGAAGAGAACACAACGGGCTCTCAAAACACAGCTATGGGTGATGACTCGCTCGATGCAAACACAACCGGCAATGGAAACGTCGCTGTGGGCAAGGAGGCCGGAAATTCGATCGTCGACGGCAACGACAACGTAGTCCTGGGTCACAATGCCGGAATTGGCATCGTGCACGCCAGTAGAAATGTCGCAATCGGCTCCCAGGAAGCAGGCCCTTTTGCTGACTTTGACGACACCTGCTTCATCGGCAGCATCTTCGGTGAAATAGTTAGCGACCCCGGCAGCCAAACCGCAGTATTCGTCGATCAATTCAACGTGGTTGGTATCTTCAATTCGTCCCAGAAGTACAAACATGACATTCAACCGATGGACAAGGCCAGCGAAACGCTTTACCAGCTCAAGCCAGTAACCTTCAAATTCAACAGCGACTGGAAAGGCACAACGCAATATGGTTTGATCGCGGAGGATGTCGCCAAGGTCGATCCCCAGCTCGTGTCGCGTAAAGATGGTGACATCGTTACCGTCCACTACGAGCAGATCAACAACATGTTGCTCAACGAGTTCCTCAAAGAGCACAAGAAAGTGCAGGATTTGGAGACTACCGTCGCGCAGCAACAGAAAGGGATGGAAATCCTAACGGCCCAGCTCAAAGAACAGACCGCGCAAATCCAAAAGGTGAGTGCGCAGCTTCAAGTCAGCAAGCCTGCACCGCAAGTAGTTGCCACCAAACCGTAGAACTTCGAAATAAAGTGGCCTGGCGTGCCAGGCGCCAGACGCGATTTGGAAAGGCGTTCGCCCGCGTGGCGAACGCCTTTACCTTTTCGGTTGCTCGATAGCATCGGCTTGTTCATGTTGAAAACACCAATTTGAGGTCCAGTATTAATTCGCGTGGAAAGAATCACGCCGATCAGGTTTTCAGCAGGTTTAAGTTGACTAGCTATCGGGATTCCGTTTTCTTCGTCCGAATTTTCCAACATCTAGGTTTACGCGTGATATGAAAAAGATTCTGATTCTGTCGATGCTCATTTGTTTCACCATCATTTGCTCCTGCCAAAAACAAGATTCGTCGGCTGAACCACAACTTGCCCAACAGAAAGTGGAAATGGACGCACGCGAGGAGGCGTTAAATGAGCGACTGAATGTGTTCGATGCAAAGTTAAAGGCGTTGGATGAAAAAGTGAGGGCATTGGCCGAAAAACAGCAGGCCAATTTGAACACCCGATTGACTCCTAGCGACGCTCAGCCACAGCCTCTTGACCCTGCGCAAATGCAAGCTGAAAGAGACAGGGTAATTCAAGAGTTTTCCGCCCAGATTCGGTCCCAGATGCCTCGTGACGCCAAGATGAAAGCTGAAATGGACAAGAACCGACAGTCTGGGATGGAAAAATTTCAGAATCAACAGCAGCGTAAGTCGAAAATATCTGGTGGAGCAGTGTTTCCCGCTCCGGAAGTCACTTCGCCAACCACATCTCCTGCGGTCGAGACTGATTCACCGACTCCGTCTTCTACGCCGTAGGTCCGGGCGGCGCGTTACGGGCATCGACCGAGAGTGGTCGGCAAATTTTCGAATTCACCGGGCAAGCGTACCCCAGAGATTGCCCGAATAATCGGACTCATCTTGGCTTGCGCCCAATTCTTTCCTCGGGAATGATGCAAAGGCATGCCCGTGACGCTTGAGCAAACCGGAACGAATATCATAACGTCCCGTTCGGCCTTCATCCTGCGGTTCATCAGCACGATTGCGCTCTGGACAATCGCGCTGCTGATCATGTTCTCGGGTTACGAGGTCTTGTTTTGGCTTCTGATCAGCGTTTTCGGACTGATAGGGCTTTGGGAGTTTTACCGGATGCTGGATCACAAAGGTCTGCCCAATTTCAAAATCGCGGGAATGATTTGCGGCGCCGTGCTGCTTGCCGGCAGTTTCTATTATTTTTCCAAGATTGGACCCGCTGGATCATATGATTTCGAGGTTGCGGTCCTGCTGTTTTTTCTGCTGACTGTTTTTGGGCGACAAATGTTTGCTCGCCTCCGCCATGACGAACCCCTGCAAACGATGGCGTACACCTTGTTTGGTCTGCTTTACGTGCTTTGGCTTTTCAATTTCATCACCAAAATCGTCTATCTCACGCCACGATCCAGCACCGGCCAGCTGACTGGACAATTCTACGTTCTATACCTGATCGCGGTGACAAAGTTTGCCGACATGGGCGCGTACCTCACCGGCAGCGCAATTGGCCGCCATCTGATGGTCCCTCATATTAGTGGCAAGAAAACATGGGAAGGATTCTTTGGCGCGATTGTTTTTGCACTGCTTTGCAGCCTGGCGCTGGTTAAACTGATGCCCGGCCATTTGTCGGCGCTAAACGGGACGCATGCGACGATCCTCGGTGTGCTTCTTGGCCTCGCGGCAGTGCTCGGAGATTTGGCTGAATCAATTATCAAGCGCAGCACAGACGTAAAGGACTCGGGCAATCTGCTACCGGGAATCGGCGGCGCGCTCGACCTTGTGGATAGTTTGCTCTTTACGGCGCCACTTTTGTTCTTCTATCTGCGACTCGTAATTCGTGTACCCTGACACGAACGTCCGGCTAAGCGCGAATAAACCGAATGACAACGGAAAATTCTGGGGAGCGTAAACGGGTTGTTATCCTGGGAGCGACCGGCTCAATCGGCGAAAGCGTGTTGAAAGTGGCACGCGACATTCCGGAGCGAATGGAAATCGTCGGTCTGGCCGCCAACAGTAATGCCGAAAAACTCGCGACGGCTGCCAATGAAACGCGCGCACCATCTATTTGTCTCGTCGATGAAACGAAAATCGACGGACTCCGCCGGGCACTTGCGTACAAACCGCGGATTCTGACTGGCGAAAACGGACTACGTGAGATCGCCTGCCTGGATAATGCCGACATGGTGCTGGTCGCAATCGTCGGCACCGGCGGATTGCGCCCCGCTCTAGCTGCCGTTGAAGCGAGAAAACATCTCGCTGTGGCGAGCAAGGAGATTCTGGTCATGGCGGGCGAAATCGTGATGCGTGAAGCGCGCGATAATGGAGTGAAGGTCTTGCCCGTGGACAGTGAACACAATGCGATTTTTCAGTGCTTGGAAGGAAGAGGTTCTTCGGATGTCCGCCGAATCATTCTCACTGCTTCTGGCGGCCCCTTTCGCGAAACCGCGCGCAAAGATTTCGATTCGATCACACCCGAACAGGCGCTGAAGCATCCGACGTGGAACATGGGGCCAAAGATCACGATCGATTCAGCGACGCTATTCAACAAGGGATTGGAAATGATCGAAGCGCACTGGCTTTTTGGAGTCGAGATGAAACGCGTAGAAGTCGTGATACATCCGCAGAGTATTGTTCATTCGATGGTCGAGTTTGTCGACGGATCCACGCTCGCCCAATTGAGTTATTCCAACATGTGTTTTCCCATCCAATACGCCGTCACGTGGCCCGATCGCGTCCCGAACACTTTGCCGCCCCTCGATTTCTCGAAGTTGGCGCGGTTAGAATTCTTCACGCCGCGCTACGGCGATTTTCCAGCTTTGAACCTCGCGCGCCGAGCTGGTGAGACCGGCGGCACTTTACCGGCGGTCATGAACGCCGCGAATGAAGTGGCGGTTGCGGGTTTTTTGGACGGACAAGTGCACTTTCCGGACATCTGGCAGATTGTCGAGGAAGTCATGAACCGCCACGCCGCCGTTGCGCACCCCGATCTGGATGCGATATTACAGGCCGATCAGTGGGCGCGTAACGAAGCGCAGAAGTTGTGTAAATCGGCAAATCGTTAAAAAGAATTACAACGACAGGTACGCTCGCGTGTCCAATCAATGACCAATTACTGATCACCCGTCCCTAATTACAATGCTATTGCACGTTGCTCGCGTTATTTTCATCCTCCTGGAAGTCCTCATCCTTTTCAATCTGCTGATCGTAGTCCATGAACTGGGGCATTTTCTGGCTGCGCGTTGGCGGGGACTCTACATAGAAAGATTCGGCGTCTGGTTCGGTAAACCGATCTGGAAGAAAACGATCAACGGCGTCCAGTACTCGCTCGGCTCACTGCCATTCGGAGGGTTCGTGGCGCTGCCGCAACTCGCGCCAATGGACATTATCGAGGGGAAAGCGGATGTGGACCGCGCAAGGTTGCCCAAGATTTCCGCTCTCGACAAAATCATCGTAGCCATCGCCGGTCCCTTGTTCAGTTTGCTGCTGGCGCTTTTCTTTGCGGCGATCGTCTGGGCTGTGGGTCACCCGGTGAGCGAAGCGGATTCGACCACGGTGATCGGTTATGTCTTACCGGATTCGCCGGCGCAAAAGGTCGGTTTGCAGCCCGGCGACAAGATCCTCTCAGTCGATGGCAAACCAGTCAGGCGTTTTATGGGGATGAATGACAGCGTGAGCTGGGATGTCGTCCGCAGCGAAGGCGACAAAATCGCGGTGAAATTCGAGCGAAACGGAAAAGTGCAAACCGTTTGGGTAGAGCCTTACAAGGCAGAGACCCGTGGATGGCGCAGAAAAAGTGTGCGGCAACTGCTCATCTACCCGGCAGAGACCGCGATTATTGACAAGGTGGAACCGAATACGCCGGCTGCGGTGGCGGGACTGCGCTCAGGCGATATTATTCGCGGATTCAATAATACGCCTATCTATAACCCGATCGCGCTGCTGGAATACATCAGCAAACATCCAAAGGACCAACTCATCCTTCATGTGGAGCGCGGTGCAGAGAAGCTTGATATTCCAGTTAAACCAACGCTTCTACCCACCAATGGGGAACAGAAACCCCGAATTGGAATTCAATGGGACACGACGGGAATCGTGTCGATCCAGCATCCCAATCCAATCGAGCAGGTTTACAACAGCGTGACTAGCACCTTGAAGACAATCGGTGCAGTCGCGTCGCCCAAGTCAGACGTAAAGTTGCAGCATTTGAGCGGACCGGTCGGGATTGGTCGTATTTACTATTTGCTTTTCCAAAGTGAACGTGGTTGGCAGCTGGCGCTTTGGTTCAGCGTGATTCTGAACGTGAACCTGGCGATCTTGAACATGCTGCCGATTCCAGTGCTCGATGGCGGCCATATTATGCTCGCGATCATTGAATCGGTGCGCCGCAGACCGGTCAGCATGCGGGTGCTGGAGGTAGTACAAACCGGCTGTGCGGTGGTGATTATCGGTTACATGCTGTATATCACGTTTTTTGACGTCCAGGATTTGCCGTTTGTCCGCAAGAAGCTCGATCAACTCGAAGCGCCCTCCGCCGGGAAAGATACACAGGCTCCGTAACCGGGTTGCGTTGCGCAACGCCGTGTAAAGCGGTAAAATCCCATCGTGACGACAAAGCCGAGGTCATCGACCTGGCTTGTTATCAATTGAACGACGTTGAGTCCTACCATGCGTGAACTGTCATACTGCGAAAATCCATTCGTTTATCACCGTCGCAAAACGCGCGAGGTGAAGGTGGGCGGTGTTGCAATTGGCGGTGACAACCCAATTCGCGTCCAGTCGATGATTACATGCGATACGATGGATGCGGATGCCTCGATTCAACAGACGGTCGACCTGGCAAATGTGGGCTGTGAAATCGTGCGCATTACTGCACCCACTGTGAAAGACGCGCGTAACCTGGAGCACATTGTGAGAGGTCTGCGTCAGCGCGGCTGCAATGCGCCAATCGTCGCGGACATCCATTTCAAGCCAGAAGCGGCGATGGAAGCCGCCAAATGGGTAGACAAAGTGCGAATCAATCCGGGTAATTATGCCGATTCCAAGAAATTCGTAATCCACGAATACACGGACGAGCAGTACGCCGGGGAGTTAAATCGGATTCGTGAGCGGTTCTCGCCGCTCGTCGATCTATGCAAAGAACGCGGCATCGCGATGCGAATTGGTACTAACCACGGCTCTCTCTCCGACCGTATCCTGAATCGTTATGGCGATACCCCGCTGGGCATGGTGGAAAGCGCGGTCGAATTCGCGCGGATCGCGCGCGACTTGGACTATCACGATTTCATTTTCTCGATGAAAGCGAGTAACCCGAAAATCATGGTCGCAGCGTATCGGTTGCTCGTCGCGCGATTAAACGAGCTAGGGCCGGACTGGAATTATCCGCTCCATCTGGGCGTAACTGAGGCAGGCGAAGGCGAAGACGCACGAATCAAAAGCGCAATCGGAATTGGTTCACTGCTTGCTGATGGAATCGGCGACACGATTCGGGTCTCGCTCACCGAGGACAGTCCGCATGAAATTCCGGTCGCGAAAGCGTTGATTGAGAATATCAAGAAAACGTCCAACGCCGATGAATCGACAGCAGACGCTCAACGTCGAACGCCCAACGTCCAACTTTCGTTCGATCCATATTCATATCAGCGGCGCGCGACGGAAGAGCTTTCTGTAGCCGGGATCGGTGATCCCGGCCAGCGAGTCAAGCTCGGCAAGAGCGAACTGATCCGCGTCGTAGTACGCCAGGGAAACTTCGAGAAAATCGCGCATAAAATTGACAGGATGGGCGATTACAAGCCCGAGATCGTGTATGAGAATGCTGGCGTCACCGAAGTCGACCCGCGTGACGATGCCGCGATTTCTGAATTAAATGCGGAACCAAGTCCGCAGTTGGTGACTGTACGAGACGACATCGATCTCGCCGTGATTCCGGCGTTTCGATTGCTGGCGGCACGTTTGCACCCTCGGCATCCGATCCTGCTAAAGGATGAATTAGGAAATAAGAACGAGGAAGGATCGGATTTTCTTCACACGTTGTTGATCTCATCGACGAATATCGGCTCGTTGTTATGCGATGGAATCGGTGACGCGATTTTGGTGCAGGGTGAGGAGGCACCTGGGCAAGCGTTGCGCGTGAGCTACAACATCCTTCAAGCAGCTGGATCGCGCATTTTCAAAACGGACTATGTCGCCTGTCCTTCCTGCGGACGCACCTTATTCAACTTGCAAACCACAACAGCGAAAATCAAAGAAGCGACTTCGCATCTCAAAGGCGTGAAGATCGCCATCATGGGTTGCATCGTAAACGGTCCTGGTGAAATGGCTGATGCCGATTTTGGTTATGTTGGCGGAGCGCCGGGCAAAGTGAACCTTTACGTCGGTAAAACGGCGGTGAAATTCAACATTCCCGAAGTGGAAGCAGTGGATCGGCTGAAAGATCTGATCCGCGAGCATGGCAAATGGGTTGACGCTGCAACGCAGGGGAGCGCTTTGGAGACAGTCTCTTGACGCCGTTCCACTCGACCTGCGCAGGTTGACTCCTCTCCGGTCTCTGCGATACTCCACGCTTCCCTCCCCGCAGAACCCCGCCTTCCATGGATAGAATCCGTAATATCGCCATCATTGCGCACGTTGATCACGGCAAGACGACACTTGTGGATCAGTTGCTGCGACAATCCGGCACATTTCGCTCCAATCAAAAGGTTGAGGAGCGCGTGATGGACTCGATGGATTTGGAGCGCGAAAAAGGAATTACAATTCGTGCGAAGAACGCCTCCTTTAAGTGGAAAGATTACCGCATCAACATCGTCGATACCCCGGGGCACGCCGATTTCGGCGGCGAAGTCGAGCGAATCATGAAAATGGTGGACGGCGTGCTGTTAGTTGTCGATGCGCATGACGGACCGCAAGCGCAGACCCGTTTCGTTCTACGCAAGGCGCTGGAGAACAAACTCAAGCCCGTCGTTGTCATTAATAAGATCGACCGAGAAAATGCGCGCCCACACAAGGTCCTCGACATCGTCTTCGATCTCTTCGTCGAGTTGAAAGCGACCGACGAGCAACTTGATTTCCCAATCGTTTACGCCAGCGCAAAGAATGGCTTTGCCATGCGCGAGCTGAACGAGGGCAACGAAGACATGACCCCGCTTTTTGAAGCGATCGTGCAGCATGTTCCGCCGCCGAAAATTTCAACGGAGCCATTTTTTCAAATGCTCGTGTCAAATCTCGATTACAGCGATTACCTTGGGAGAATTGCGTTGGGACGAATCGTGAGCGGTCGCATCGCAGTCGGCGATTCAATAATCTGCGTCCACCGCGATGGCCGCCGCGAACAAGCCACTGTCACTGCCCTGTTCACGCACCAGGGATTGGAGCAGGTCGAAATTAAAGAGGCGACCGCCGGAGACATAATTGGGTTAACGGGTTTCGAGGACGTTTACATCGGCGAAACGTTGACCGGGCGCGAAGAGAGCGCGCCGCTTCAGTTCGTCGATATCGATCCGCCAACAATTCGCATGCGGATCCTCGTCAACGATTCGCCGTTTGCCGGGCGCGAAGGAAAATTTGTAACTGCGCGGCATCTTCGGGAGCGTTTGCTTCGAGAAACGCGCGGCAACGTTTCGCTTCAGGTCAACGACACCGAAACGGCCGGGGCATTTGAGATCAACGCGCGGGGCGAGATGCAGATCGCCATCCTGGTGGAACAGATGCGCCGCGAAGGCTATGAGTTGATGGTCTCGCGGCCAGAAGTGATTTTCCACCGCGCTGAGGATGGCTCGTTGCTCGAGCCGATTGAAAATCTGTATGTCGATCTACCGGATGAAAATCTCGGCCAGATCCTGCAATCGATCGCTAATCGCAAGGGCGAAATTCTCGCGATGGACCATCACGCCTCTCGCGTATCCATCGAAGCGATCATTCCCACCCGTGGCCTGATTGGATTTGAGACTGATCTGGTGAATCTCACTCGCGGAGAAGGATTGATGAGTCATCTCTTTCGAGAGTACGCGCCGTTCAAAGGCGAGATCGGCGGGCGTGGGCGCGGCGTGATGGTGTCGATGGAATCCGGGATCAGCACTGCTTATGCGCTCAACAATATTCAGGAACGCGGCCGTCTTTTCATCGGTCCGCAGGAAGACATTTACGAAGGAATGATCGTAGGCGAAAACGCGCGCCCCGAAGATTTGCCAGTCAATCCATGCAAGGAAAAGCATCTCACCAACATGCGCAGCCAGGGCGAAGGCAAAGGGATTCAACTCGAAGCGCCGCTCCGGATGACCCTGGAGCGTGCGATCGAATACATCGACATCGACGAGTACGTGGAAGCGACACCAAAGTCGCTTCGCTTGCGCAAGCGCATCCTTGACGCAACCGCGCGTAAGCGCGCAGCTGCCTAGCGGTAAGGTGGAATCGAGCTTTCCTTGGCTTGATGTGACGAGCAAGGCCGCGGATATGACGCTCCAACTTCATCATCCGCGCGAAACCCCCGCACTTCCAA
>DATBEX010000023.1:0-6994 GCA_036558805.1 Candidatus Udaeobacter sp. | reverse complement strand
GCAGGTCGAGTAATCGGGCCAGAACACGTGAGCTATTCGCTTCGACGATCGGGACCGGTTGATTGAAAGCAAACGTTGCGATTGCGTTCGCGGTATAGCGACCAACGCCAGGCAATTTGCGAATGGCAACAATGTCGCGAGGGAAAACGCCTTCATATCGAGCTTGCACGATTTTGGCAGTGGCGTGGAGATTTCGGACGCGATTGTAATAGCCGAGTCCCTGCCAGGCGTGGAGGACGGCGTTTTGCGAAGCGCGCGCAACTGAAGCGAAGTTGGGAAATCTGCGAAGCCATTTGTTAAAATAAGGAATTACTGTCGCCACCTGCGTTTGCTGGAGCATGAACTCGGAGAGGAGAATGGCGTAGGGATCACGCGTCCTGCGCCATGGGAGATCACGGCCATGAACTCCGTACCAGACGGCAAGAGAACGACGAAAAGCAGGAACGTTTTTGAGCAAAGCCACGATTTGGCGAAGAACGTCCAACGCCCGACGCCGAACGTCCAACGCCGAATTCGGAGTTGAGCGTTGGAGGTTGAGCGTTGAGCATTGGGCGTTGAATTCTTACACCGACGCGCTTACACAGGAACAGGTCGCAAAGCTGCGAGCTTTGCTACAAGAACTCAGTTTCAAGTTTGCGCCGAAGGAATGGACGATTTTCTTCGCACAAAAGAACAAATTGAGCGTGGCGGTGTACGAGAAAGGGCCAAAAGTGCTCGTGCAGGGAAAAGGGGTGGAGGAATTCGTCCAGTTTGAGCTGGAGCCGAAGATTCTCGGCCAAGCGAAATTGGGCTACGAAGAAGTGCATTCGCCGGAAATGTTCCAGCCGCATTTTGGCGTAGATGAAAGCGGAAAGGGGGATTTTTTCGGCCCGCTGGTGATTGCTGGCGCATACGTGGATCGAGGGATCGCGCGCAAACTTCTTGACGCTGGCGTCGTGGACAGCAAACGGATCGGCTCGGATGCGCGGATTCGCGCCTTAGCGGACGCGATCCGGAAGGACGCGCTGGGCCTTGTGGAGACAGTCCTGATTGGGCCGGCTAAGTACAACGAGCTTTACGAGAAATTTGGCAACTTAAACAAGCTGCTCGGATGGGGGCACGCGCGGGTGATTGAGAATTTACTGGCGAAAAAGCCGGATTGCCCAAGGGCACTATCGGATCAGTTCGCGGATGCCCGGGTGGTAGAGCAATCGTTATTGCGACATGGCAGAAAGATCAACATTGAGCAGAGGCCAAAAGCGGAATCAGATATCGCAGTCGCGGCTGCATCGATCCTCGCGCGAGAAGCATTTATCAATTGGCTCGAACGCAAGGGGAAAGAGATTGGTTTGAGGTTGGATCGCGGAGTGTCTTCGGGGGTAAAAGAAAGCGCCAAAAAACTCGTGGAAATGAATGGACCAGACGCGTTGCGCGCGGTGGCCAAAGTTCACTTCCGCACAGCGCACGAAACGGCGCCGGATTATTATCCTGCTCCAGCGCCACGCGAGAGTTGGACAGGGCCCCGGTTACCTCGCCGCGGGACCAGCCAGGAGGGCGATTCGTGAGAGTGTTAAAACGTCCGACGTTCAGTGGAGCACTGTATTGAGACGCCAACGGACGTGGTCGCTACTGTTTGGCCTTCTGGTCGAAGACGTTACTTAGTTTAAAAAATCGTATTTTTGTGCTTCATTGAGCCACCACAAGAGCAACACGACACGAATACTACATAGTTATGGCCAAGTTAACCAAGCGCGACATCGTCGTCGCAATCAGTAACCAAACCGGCATGGTCCAGCATCAAGTCTTCGATGTGGTCCAGCGGACCCTTGACAAGATTACCGACAGTCTGGCTAACAATATTCCCGTTGAACTACGCAATTTTGGCGTTTTTCAACCCCGTCTAACCAAACCGCGCGTTGGTCGGAACCCGAACCAGCCTGGCAGCAGTTTCGTCATTCCGTCACGCGCAACAGTAAAATTCAAAGCGGGCAAGATCATGCGCCAGCGCGTCGAGAAACTTTCACGGGAATTGAAAGAGACCGCAGAACGCAGGACCAAGGCCGAAACCTCCGCACCGAACGGTAAATAAACGGTTTACGCGAGCAGATTCTGAATTGTTTTTTCCAAGCGTTCAAAGTTGATCGGCTTGGTAAGATGTTCGGCGAATCCTGCAGCTCTGGCTTGGTTTACGTCCTGTTCCGTTCCAAAACCGCTAAGGGCGATTCCAGGCAAGTTTGTATTGAGTCGTACCTCGCGCATTAGGTCGTAACCGCTGCGGTCCGGCAATCCGATGTCGCTGATGAGCAGATCAAATTCCTGTATCCGCATTTTCTCCACGGCCTGGTCAGCGGAATGCGCCACCGTAATTTCGTAACCGCGGCGTTCCAGCATCCTCTTCATTCCAATGCAGGTGTCATGATGATCGTCCACCAGCAGGACGCGCCGATGTCTTGCAATATCCAATTCCCGCTTCGGGCCTGGCGGTTGATCTTCTCCGTCGCCGTCGGCGCCTGCTGGCATGACCACCGTACTTAGTTCCAGTGAAAAAGTGGCGCCTTGATCCTTTCCGGCACTCTCGACGCGGATTTTCCCACCATGCGCATCGATCAGCGCCTTCGAAATTGCCAGGCCGAGTCCAAGGCCTCCAAAACGCCGGGTGATCTCAGTCTGGCCCTGTTCGAACGCATTAAAAATCTTGTCGATCTTTTCCGGATCTATGCCAATGCCCGTGTCAATGATACGAACCTCAATCTTGTCTGGCGTTGGGTTAAGCGTTTCGATAGTGATTCGACCTTTTTTGGGCGTAAACTTCACACTGTTCTTAATCAAATTCCAAAAGACCTGTTGCAGGCGCGCCGGATCGCCTTCCACGTGGGTTTGGGTAGCGCGAAGATGAAATTCTGCTTCGAGATTCTTGGCGGCGATTTCTTCCCGGCATATTTCGTAGGCGCGCTGAAGAAGTTGGTGCACGCAAATAGGCTCAAAGCTTAGTTGCAGTTTCCCCTTGGCAATTCGAGTCACATCCAGCAAGTCGTCAATCAGCCGTGCTTCCAGTTCCACGTTGCGTCGGACGACCTCGAGCGCTTCCCTGACTGGCCGGGAATCTGGCAGTTCAGCTTCCAGCTCACCCACCATCGCAAGCACTGGTGAAAGGGGGCTTCGCAGCTCATGCGACAGCAACGCCAGGAATTGGTCCTTTGCTGCGTTGGCGCCGATCAACTCCTGCCGCAGAGTGACATCCCGTGTCTTGTCTTCGACCAGATACAGCACGCCTTGAACGGTTTCGTGCGAGCCTTGAAGGCGGAGTAGATTGATATTCAAAAAATGCGTCATACCCGTCTTGTCTTTTAACGGGTGCTCAATTAGCTGAAATGGCGTTCCAAAGGTAAGCACCCTTTCAATAGCCCCGGGCGGGGCAATCTTCACGTCGTCGTAGGTGGTTTCCGTGATATCGCGACCCGGTGATACCTCGCCAAACCGTTCCGCCATCTGGGCAAAGGCATAGTTGGCGTGGAGAAAACGGCGGGAAACCGGATCGATGAAAGCGATTCCGCTGGGCATGTTTGCAAGCATTTTCTCGTTGAAGATTACTTCACGCTCCAGACGCTGCTTCGATTCGAGCTGGCGCTGGTAGTATCCGCTGCCCAACCATGCGAACACCGCCGTGAGAACGATCAACCATGCTGCCAGGACCGTCATTCGTCCCAGAAGATCATGAACCGGTTTGTAAGCCAGCGTCCGCGGCTGCTCTACGAGAGCCACCCACCCGCTCGATTCAATCGGACTGAAAGAATAGAGATTCCCGTGCCGCTCGAAATGCCCGGTCTTGCTCAGGCTGATCTCCTTGATCAATCCTTCATTTGCCTTTGGCGCAGGGGTCGCAGGATTAGGCTTGAAATCACTGGCAAAAAGCGCCACGCCGCTTTGATCGAGTACCTCAAAAACAAGCCGATCAGAGAACTCTATCGTGGACAATCGCCGCCCAATTCTTTCCACGAGTACGGAGACACCGACATAACCAAGGATGGTCCGGTCTGGCGCGCGCACTGCGCCGACGATGTCAGTGACAAGCCTGTTATCCGAAAGCCTGGAATGAACAGCTGAAACATAGGTTGCGTCTGTCGCCGCCGTCTGCTCGCGCCAATATTCGGAGCCAAAATTCTTGCCGATCAGATCAGGGGCGGTGGGGATCGACGCGATCAAGTCGCCGTTAGGCGCCGTGATAAACATTCCGTCGATTTGCGGATGAGAGTAAAACGCCGAGTTGAGCCATTGTTGGGCCACCTGCGAATTCGGTGCGCTGAGATTCTTCACCAACTCCGGCAGCGTCTGATAATATTCAATAACGCTGGTGCTGCGGTTAAGATCGTGGGCGACCAGGTGCCCGACCAATTGAATTAAGGTTTGCCGATCGCGCAGAATTCTTGATTCCAGAGTGTCACGCAGGATTGTGTAGGAAACAATGAGCGTCAGGATCGATGGGATCCATCCCGCCAGAAGAATAGGAAAGATGATCTTAAAACGTTCGAAACGCTCGCGCCTTCGTTTCGTCATTGTGCCTCTCAAATGATGCCCGTCTATTGCGAAAATTGGCCCATCACGGTTACTCTCCTCATCACTTCAGGCAAGCATGAATGTCGCCGGCAAAAGCTCGGGTCGAAATGAACTGCGTCAACCCAACAGACGGAAAAAAATCGCGCCGACTTGCACAATCCAAGCGTTTGACAGACCGCTAGGCCCATGAGTTACGAAAAACGAACGGAGATATTGCGTACCAACACAATATGGCAGCGATTTTCATGGGAAAACACACGATTTTTGAATTGACGCATTTGGCGAAAACGGCATCATGTCGGCCTTACCCCGAAAAACTTTCGGGCCTGTAGAACTCCCATGCAAGGAAGCCTCGGACACATTATCTGGTCGTTCTGTTATCTGGGTGTGCTCATTGGGCTTTCGGCCTATGGCGTCCACCGTTATTTCATCATCTATCTATACCTGAAAAACCGAAAACGACCGCCAGTCCCGGGTCGTCATTTTGAAAAACTGCCAACGGTCACGGTGCAACTTCCGATCTTTAACGAAGTGTACGTCGCCGAACGTTTGCTTCGTTCCGTCAGCGAATTGGACTACCCGCAGGAGCTTCTTCAAATCCAGGTGCTGGACGACTCAACTGACGAAACACGAGAGATTACCGCTTCCTGCGCGGACGAACTACAAAAGCGTGGCTTTAATGTTCAACGCATTCATCGAATGGATCGCACCGGTTTTAAGGCGGGCGCGCTGGCAATCGGGCTTGAGGCTGCACAAGGCGAATTCGTTTGTATCCTGGACGCTGACTTTGTTCCGCAAAAGGATTTATTGCAGCGAACCGTCCATTACTTCACGGATCCTAAAGTTGGAATGATCCAGACGCGCTGGGGGCATTTGAATCGCGGTTATTCTCTGCTTACGCGTATGCAGGCGATCTTTTTGGATGGACACCTTTTGCTTGAGCAAACAGCGCGCAGCCGCAGCGGCCGGTTCTTCAATTTCAATGGAACAGCCGGTCTTTGGCGGCGTTCCTGCATCGAGCAAAGCGGAGGATGGCAATATGACACGCTGTGCGAGGATCTCGATCTAAGCTATCGCGCCCAGCTCGCGGGATGGAAATTTATTTATCTTTCGGACGTTGTGACCCCGGCGGAGCTGCCGGTGGACATGAACGGGTTCAAGTCTCAACAGCATCGCTGGACGAAAGGATCTATCCAGACTTGTAAAAAATTGTTGCCCACAATCTGGCGTAGTCGGCTTCCGTTCCCTATCAAGCTTGAAGCCACCGGGCATTTAATGTCGAACTTCGCTTATCTGTTGCTTGCTTTTCTGTGCGTGCTTTTGCACCCGTCCTCCGGAGGGCCTCAAGGTGGATGGCTGCGCACAGTGCTTATCGACATTCCGATCTTTCTCGCGGCGTCGGCGTCGGTCGCGGTGTTTTATATTTGTGCCCAACGCGAGCTTCATCCGCGAACATGGATGAAAGAGATTCTATTTCTGCCATGTCTGCTTGCGTTGGGAATTGGTCTTTCGCTCAACAACGCGCGGGCCGTCCTGGAAGCGCTCATCAATCACAAATCCGACTTTACGCGCACACCCAAGTATGGCATCGAACGCCGATCCCAGCGGTGGCGCAGCTGCAAATATCGACCGCCCAAATCAACCTTCCCAGTGGTCGAACTGGTTTTCGCAATCTATTTCACGTACTTTGTAATATTCGCGATCGCGCATGGGCAGTTTTTCTCAGTCCCGTTCCTGCTGATGTTTCAGGCTGGTTTCCTTTACGTCTTCGTCTCTTCATTGAGCAGTCGCTCGTCAAAGATGAATTTTGTTAGATCACCCGCCGGCGATGCAATTCCGGCGTGACAAATTCAAATTCTCGAGTAAGAAGGGGCACATGCTTCGGCCCCTCGTTCTGGTTTTTAGTCTCATTTCAATTACGCCCGCTTTCTCCGTCACACCGGTCGATCCATCGAACCAGATTATCATCAGCGTGCGTGATCAGAAGCTTGTGCTTGTGCAGAACGGAGGGAAAGTAGCGACGTACCCGGTCTCCACCTCAATGTTTGGCCTTGGCGACGCCTGGGGACGAATGACAACTCCTCTGGGTTACCTGGCTGTGGAGAAAAAAATTGGGGACAACGCACCCACTGGCGCCGTTTTTCACAATCGACGGCTAACTGGCGAGGTGCTTCAGCCCAACGCTCCCGGACGCGACCCCGTGACGACGCGTATCATCTGGTTGCGCGGGCTCGAAGCGCAAAACGCGCATGCCTTTAAGCGTTGCATCTATATTCACGGCACACCAGAGGAAAAGAAACTTGGGCGACCTGCCAGCTACGGCTGCATTCGGATGAAATCGACCGACGTAGCGGAGCTGTACAATCGCGTTCCCGTCGGAGCAGTCGTGCAGATTATTCCCGACCGACTTCCCAAAACGGTACAAGCACTGCCGGTGCAATTGGCTCATACTATCGTGGCT
>DATBEX010000022.1:0-14879 GCA_036558805.1 Candidatus Udaeobacter sp. | reverse complement strand
TTGGCCGAGGTAAATTCCCGCGATCGTGTCTCCATCCAGCTTTAAACCTGGATTGCCCGGGAGGTTGGAGACCATGACCACGGCACCTGCGACGGTTGGAATGTGCAGAAGTTTTCCCGGTGCTTTGCTCAGATTGTCGTCGCTCATCGGGCCATCGGAGGCACCGAAGTCGACTGTTTGAGCGAGGATCTGTTTTTGGCCACCGCCCGATCCGATCGATTGATAATTAAACCGGACCGAGGGATCGACTTTCGCGTACTCATCGAACCATTTTGAGTAGATGGGATACGGGAAGGTCGCCCCTGCACCGTTGATCATCATTTGCGCCGAGGCGGTCGCGCTGATTCCGGTGAGGAGGGCCGCCGCTAGAATTTTGTGAGCAAAATTGGGAGATTTCATAGACCAACCAGCCTGCCGTAGCGCGCGCGGAAGCGTCAAAATTTTTAATGTTACTTTTGTGTGACACGACGCTTTGTCTTCGTTAAATCGTTGAAGCGTTCAACCGTTCTAACGGATGCAGGTTCAACCTGCAAAGACCTCGGCGCGTTAGTTCGGCGAGATGTGCGGAAGCACTATCCGGATTGTGGTTCCGCGTCCCAGCTCGCTCTCTGCTTCAACGCGCCCACCGTGCAACTGGGCTATGTGTTTAACAATCGCCAATCCCAAGCCTGTCCCTCCCAGTTCACGACTGCGAGCTTTGTCAGCGCGATAAAAACGCTCGAAGATTCGTGGCAAGTCCTCTTTGCTAATTCCAAAACCGTTATCGGTGACGCTAAGCACTACTTCATCACCGCGCTTTGTTGCTCGCAGATGAATCTGTCCGTTTTCGTGGGAATATTTCACTGCATTTTCCACGAGGTTGTAGAGCACTTCGTGCAGGCGGACTTCATCCGCACGGAGCGCCAGTGTCTCTGGCGGCAAATCGAGAAACACTTTCAACTTCTTTGCGGCGGATCTTTCCCTCCAGTCATGAGCGATGTTATTAAACAGTTCTTCAACATGTACAATACCGAGCTCCAGGTTTGCATTGGATGATTCCAGTCTGGCAAGACTCAGGAGGTCATCGATCAGAAGCCCAAGTCGTTTGGAATGCCGTTCCATGATCGAGAGGATCCGCGCTGATTCTTCCGGTGAAGTCGGATTATCGAGCAACACCTCGATATAGCCTCGCAAGATTGACAAAGGCGTTCTTAGTTCGTGCGATACGTTGGCCACAAATTCGCGCCGGATTTGGTCCAACTGCTTTAACTCGGTGATATCGTGAAAAAGTATGACCGCTCCGGTTGTCTCGTCATCAGACTTCTTGATTGGTTCGGCGCTGACTTCGATATGCCGCTCGACGTGGGTCTGCGAATCCACAAGACTAATCTGACTGCGCGTCGCTTCACCTGTGCGCAGCGTTTCCGCGATCAATTGATCCAGCGTCGCGTGACGGACGGCCTCAACCAAAGGAACGCCTACTACTGGATCACGAAGTCCGAATAGCTTTTCGAACGTGGGATTCATGAGCGTAACGTGGCTGCGCGCATCAACGACCAGCAGGCCGTCCTGCATCGCCCCGAGAATTGTTTGCGTACCGGATTCGCGCCCTGCGATCTGCCCTTCAAGTTCCTGCTGGCGTGCAAAAATAGTCTCTAAAGTCAGACCGATGCGATGCGCATCCGTCCCGCCGTTTACCAGGAATGTGGGCGGGGGCTCACCGCGTGCGATTTGCGAAACGAGTTGTCTAATTTGAGCCCACGGCGCGACCCACTTTTTCCAGAGAAACAGCGCTGTCACTGCGAACAGGGCGCAGAGCACGCCGAGGATTAGCCAATACATTTAGTGCTGTGTAACCGGCATGGCTTGCCAATCGCCGCAAAGAGTTTGGGCGAATTTCAAGAAGCGAGCGAAGCGCCTGTATACACTGCGATATTGGCCGAGTGAGCGACGTGGAAATTCGCCCAAAGAACTGCGGCCCGGAGCGTTGAGTTGAAAATGGCCAGGCGCCTGCGTTGCGTCTCGGTCACAGGTCGCAAAGCACATGCTGCCTCGTCGCGCCTTAGCGGCTGGCCATTTTGAACTCAACGATTGGCAAGCCATACCGGTTACACAGCACTAGCCTACTTTTCTTTCATTCGATACCCGAACCCACGGACGCTTTCAATCACATTGGCTGCCTTGCCAAGTTTCTTGCGCAGGCGCCGGACATGCGTGTCCACGGTGCGCGTGTCGATGATACTTTCGTAACCCCAAACGTCGTTGAGGAGGCGGTCACGTGCCTGGACGCGACCACGCCGCTGCATCAGCGTCCGCAGAAGTTTGAATTCGAGACTGGTGAGATTAATCCGCCTGCCGCCGACGGAGACCTCATAACGCGCCGGGTCAACGGTAATGGAACCCGCTGTCAGGCGCTCATCGTCGTTTTTCGCTTCGCCACGGCGCATGATCGCTCGAATGCGCAAAACCACTTCTCGGGGACTGAACGGCTTCGTCACGTAATCGTCCGCGCCAAACTCCAAACCAACTATTCGATCGATTTCCTCGGCCTTCGCTGTGAGCATCACGATCGGAAGCTGTCGAGTGCGAGGATCACTTTTCAGAATCTTGCACACTTCCAGCCCAGGCATCTTCGGCAGCATGAGATCAAGAATTATTAGATCTGGTTTTTCGCTGCGTGCCTTCTCCAGTCCGGCAGCGCCATCTGGCGCCGTCGAGGTTCGAAAGCCGGCTTTGCGCAAATTCAGCGCAAGCAGATCGACGACGTCGTGTTCATCCTCGATGATCAAGACATTGTTTCCAGACGCAGGTTCCATCGCAATTCGCTCCTATCGCCCAAATTTGTTCGCTTTGCCAGCGACACGAATTTCGACGCCGTCGTTTTTATAGAACTCCAGCAACCCCGGCAACATTTCAATGATGTTATAGATCTGAATGCAATTGCCCATTCCGAAGGTCTGCCTCTCAATGGCAAACCACACGTTGATAATTCTGCTTGCGCGGTCGCTTAGGCCAACGTGCATAATCTGCTGGTCATGAGTACTTCCATCCGGGCGATACTCGAATGTTCGGCGCGGACCTGTAAAATGGCATACAATTTCAATGTCTAACGCGCGATCGCACAGCCATAGCGCTTTCGATAGCTTTGCCCTCATCGCGCTGCTCATTACCTTTTTGCTTCGTTACGCCCCGTTTTTAGGGTCTCGACTTCTGTTTGGACCGTTTCTGGACAATGTCCACGTTTATGGGCCAATTTTTTCCGAGGTCTCACGAACCGCCCTTTCCGGATCGGTTCCGTACTATCTGCCAGGTATCGGGACCGGTTTTCCAGTTTTTGAGAGCCCTCACTTTTCGATTCTCTATCCGTTTTATTTCTTTGGGTTGCTCAGCTACGGCGAACCACTCGCCTCGCTATATACGCTCACGAATCTGACGCTGCTCCACCTTTTTGGTTTTTACATTAACCTCTATGTCTTACTCAGATGCGCTGCAGTTCCGCCGTGGGCCGCATATGTTGGCGCATCTGTCGGGATGCTGGCCTGGAACACGCAACTTTACGCCAGCTGGATCACTGTTACAGCCAGCTATGCCTGGCTCCCGTTAGTGTTTGCTGGCGGGGTACTGTTATTACGATTTCCCGGGAAGGCTTCCGGAATAATTGTCTTTTCCGTTGCTGCAGGCTTGCTGGCGCTTGCGAGTCCATCCCAGGCAGTGATTCACGCCGCCCTGAGTTGTTTGATGCTATTTGCAACAGGTATCGCGTGGTTGTGTCTTCAGAAACGTTTCGCGGATGTCTGGCACCTAACCTGGTCGCTCATGGTATGCGCCGGCATCCTATTCGGAATAGCCGGAGCCGCATTACTCCCAACCTATATCGCCACTGGTGAAATGATTCGACACGTCGGTGCTGGCGCGACGGTAATTGGGCATGAACGCATTCCATGGAAAAGCTTCAACCTTTATCAACTCAGCTTGAGTCAGGCTGCCGGTGTTATCATTAAACCTACTTGGATTGCCATCATAGGCAGCCCCTACGTTGGTCCGCTCGGTGTGACAGGCGCACTGCTAGCCATTTTTTACTTTCGCCGACTCGACAATTTCCTTCGCATGCTTGTCGTAGGATTTGGAGTCATCGCATTATATGGGTTGCTATCCGGCTTTGGAACAAACCTGGGGCTGGCGTATATAAACTTCCATCTTCCTTTTATTAATCGGATCCGGGAAGCCGGGAGACATCTTGTGCTTTTTGTAATTGGCGTCTCCTTCCTGAGCGGCACCGGGTACGCCCTTCTCGCACAATGCCTGGCTCAATACAAGGAGCGTCGCACTGCGCGCACGCTCATTGTACCAGCAGTGTTGACTCTGGTTTTTGTCGGAGTCATTTCATGGGAGCTCGTCTGGAATGCTCAGGGCCGGAGTCTAACCACGTTTTGGATGCTGGCGTTGGTACCGATCCTCCTACTGCTGGGGCGTATCAGCAATGTACGCCGTTACACTGGTCTGGTATCCGCCGGGCTACTCGTATCACTGGCTGCAATGGTTATTCCGGTAAGAGCCTTTTCGGTCTCCCAGTCAGAGTTCAACAAGCCAATCAATCTGCTTAGTCATCGAGTGCTTCAGCAAGTCGCCAGCGAAAACGACGTCCACGATTACCGGCTGGATTACCGCGATGCCGCTTTTGACAACAAGTTCTGGGCTATGAATGGCAGTTACTATGCGATCAAAAGCTTTTATAACCAGCTCACCCCACAGCCGCTCGCGCAATTTCGCTTTATGCTTCTGGCGAACGTTCCGCATCTGCGCGCGATGATGGGCGCGCGATATGTGCTATGCGGCCCAGGTAAATCGCCACTCGATCCAGATGCAAAACAGATATCAGAGATTGAAGGGTATCGCCTTTACGAAAATCCCAGTCCGATGGGGCGTCTCACTCTCGTCCATCGTGTTGCCGGTCCCATTAATAACCAAGCTGCGTTTGTTAAGGTTGTCGGTAAAGGCTTCAATTATCTGTCGGAAGCGTACGTCGCCCCAGGTGACTTTAAAAGAGTTGAGGCGTTTTTGACCAATTCGCAACCACCGTCGCCTAACCAGGACCATATCTTCAAAATAGTCGATCAACCAAATCGAAGTTATTCGACCGTCGAATGCGATTCAACGTCATTGTTAGTCTTGAACGAGTGGTTCACGCCGGCCTGGAAAGTCCGAGTGAATGGCAAAAAGCGGTCCGCTTTGCGCGTAAACCAGTGGCAAACTGGAGTGCTATTGCCAGCTGGCAAACATCGAGTCGAATTTGAATACTCTCCCACGCTGTTTCGAGCCTTGACCGCTTTAAATCGAACTACAATCGCGTTGCTGCTGGTTCTTGTGATTCTCGCGATTGTCCGAAAAACCCGGAATGCCAAGGAGACGAACGAAAAGCCTCCGCATCATCAAGCCCGTTCGGGTTTCCAGGGCAGCGCTTAAACCGCCCAAGGCCTTCTCTAATCTGCTTCAATTATGAAGCTGGCGATGCTCGGTGCTGAACCTGGTCACCTTGTGCGCTAAAGCGGCGGCGCTTTCGGCCTTCTCAATATCTGTCTTGAGTACGGGGGCAAAGGATAATCATTATCGTAAACAATTCGGTGCCAGGCCCAATTCACGATGGGATCAGGCCGTGAGATCCGTCTGCTTTCTGCCTTGTCGGTACCAATCACAAAAAACCAACTATGACAAGCAGTGCCAATGGTTGTACCTTCCGGTAACTCATTGAACAAGTCGAGCAACCAGGGCGCGCGCAGCCTTTCAAGATTGCCATCAATACTTTTGCGAAAATCCGATACTCGCACCCAGGGCACAAACGTTCTTCCGCTATCCGATATCAAATGAATCTGATAACCGCCTGGTAAGTTTTTTGCCGGGCAACCCCCCTGTTGTGGAACACACAACCGCGGTTGCCACCCCGTGATTGAGTTGCCATTCCAAAGCAATAAGCCCAAAGGGACGACGGTAGCCAGGAGAACCAGCAACACCAACCCTGCCTGAGTGAGACGTACAAGCTGGTCACCTGATTCTATCAGGTGCATCTGCTCTTTTGTGTGCTCACGAGACGAGCCCTGTAATGGGAAACACCGGCGTAGGGTCGCCCAACTCCAGGAGATCAGCAACACCGGTGCCAAATAAATGAAAGGGTATGTTACCGTATACACCCGGCGTCCTCCATCCCATGGTGGCGCAAAAGGCAGCGAAACCAACGTCCCTAAAACGATCAGTAAAACAAACCACTCCAATTCAGCTCGCTTTTTCCGGACCATAGACCAGCTCCAAGGCACAACTGCTCCTATGACGGTCAGCCATTTCATCCACGAGCAAAAGATTTCCGACGCTGGAGGAATTCCGTAAAACATATTGGTGTACCACACCCACACACACGCCTTTAAAAATCCCTTCGCTACAAGTCCTGGTTCTGCTCTAACCAGACTCAGCGCTTTTTCGCGTGCGACTATGTTGGTATAGTTATAATCAACTCCCAGCTCGTTCATTGCAGTTACCCAGTTGCCACCTTTTAACATGCCATAAAAGCAGAGCCAGAAATTGGACGTCGGATGCGGAGGTGCAAAGAACATCCAGTAACATACAAAATTTAAGAGCATCGCGATACAGCAAGTTGCACCGGCGTCAAATATGCTTCGCCAACCCCACGGACCTCGCCGGAACAGCCAGCCGCTATACAATATCAGCAACGGCAATATGAAATAAGCACTTGCTCGTGTGTTTAGACCCATTACCAGACTGAACAGTCCAGCACACCAAAGACCTTCACGTTTGGCCTGCAGAGCTGGCAGCATAAGAGCCACGGCAATCAAGGCAAACCACAGGCCAAGTTGTTCGGTACGTAGTATTCCAACCGTTTCGCACCGATAAAGGAAGAAAACGAGTGTTACAAACAGCGTTGCACCTAACCAGCCAAACAGCACTCGAACTTGACGCCACGCTACGAATGATAGAATACCCGTAATTAGAGTAAAGATTGACACAATCATCTTTAGATCTCGGCGGCAGATCCAAAGCATAGCGGCCAGGAAACACGGAAAGAATTGTCTCGTAGTCTGCGCGGTTATTACCCGAGTTGCGTCACTCCATTGATTTGCCAGCGACAGGTACATGGAGGGATCTGCATTTGGTAACAGGCCGCCGATAAGGTTGAAACGATTTTGCGGATGCATCGCCGTGTTAAAAATGTAGGCTTGCAAAGAAGCGAAGCAGAGCGTAATCGCTGCACACTCGACCCACGACACAGCGTCGTTTTTCCACACCAACCGCAGGCCGCCGATTAACCCGAAAACAACCAAGGGAATCCAAGTGCCCACTGCCATCGCTTCCAACGGAGGTATCCACGGGAATGGTTGTGTAAGTAGCCACAGAGAAGGCAATGCGAGCAAAAGGAACATGGCGGTACCCCGAATGTACAAGCCAGCATGCTTTCGCCAGCTTTCAGTCCATGGTTGCGTGTAGCCCGTAGAATCCATCAGCAGGGAAATAAGTTTTCGCGTTTCCTTAAGGTTTCCTACCGCCGGACGGAGATTGAGTGTTAGCTTCTGCAGGTGGTTGGGCTGTTGTTACTCGCAACTGTGGCAAAACAATAGCACAGGTTGCCCCGAAGACGTTGTAACGTGGCGGTGTTCCGGCGATCCAAAAATCAATTTCCCTGGTCGCGGGCGGCAGGACCAGATTGTGTGATAACCACTTGCGCTCATCAGGCCGTTGAGGGTCATGCGTCAGCAAAACAGAGGTGTTATAGGTCGCTCCTTGTGTTGTCACCTGCACCGAGACCCCTTCGAATTTATTCTTTGCGACGGGATCAGCTTCGAGCATCTCGATTAGATTTTGAGGGATCGTATATTCGATTTCAAGCACAGTCGGGGCAGCAGGCGGAAACAAAAGTGTGACACGCGCGCGCGGCTGATTCAATTTCGGATTTTCGGACACCGAAAGCACGAAACCGCGTTTAATTTCAGCGCTCCAGGATCGTATCGGTTGCAGCGTAATCGGCGCGACGAAGTTATCAATCTGGCCCTCAATCGCTATCGGATGGACCGGAACTGCGTCAACCACTCGCATGGCAGCTGGAGGCGCGACTTCCTTTACTTTTCTGGCGCCCGCCTCTCCGCCCTTTTTTAGCAGCAGTACGACACCTGTACCTGCAGCCACTATAAGGACGAGATCAATAATCGTTCTTTTCACGAGATTGTTTGTGTTTTTAGACCCTTGTTACCGTTTTCTCTGTCTCAATGCCCACTACTATTATGAACTCCCAAGTCCCGTTCCGGAGCTCCGGGATCGCAATAAATTATGGTCATTAGAGTGCAGACGTTCATCTCTTCATAGATTGTGGGCAAGCCGGATTTTTCGACGAAACGGATCACTGATCCGAAAAGTCAATCGCGATTGACATGAAAATTTCATCCATAATGAAGGCGTGCATGGGCGTTTCGCTCTCAGTTGGCAACGAATTTTCTCCTTGACTCCCCTCCATCACGCCGCGCTGATATCGCCAAGTTAACAATTAGTATGTCGCAGCACGCAAGACCGGCATGGCTTCTGAAAAGCCTTCGGATGATATATTTTCTAGCGGCACTCCTCCCTGCCCTTTGGATTTTGAGCCATCCCGTGCCAGTATCGTGGCTCCAGCCACTCTGCAAGGACACATGGCCTATCCTGTTATTCTGCTCAATAGCAGCCGTTCCAGGCTTCGTGTTTCATCGCCACCGCGTGAGTGCCTGGCCACTGATGGTAATAGCGCTAATTCAGGCTGTCTTTCAAGCATGGTGTTACAACACTGGCTCACATCCCGCACTGAGTCCGTTTCAAATGTGGGGCATTTTCCCAGCGACTGATTCGCATTTGTATTACAGCGCAGCTTGTGAACTGCTCAACGGACAACAGATAAGCGCCATGGCCGGAGCCAGACAGCCTTATCCTCTCCTTTTAGCTTCGTTACTTAAGATATTCAGCCACGATTTTCGGGCGGTAACGTTGGTTTTCACGATTCTCATGTCGCTTGCAACTTGGTCGGCTTTCGAAGTGATCCGCCTTCGCCTGGGCGCGCTGGCGGCAACGGTCTTTCTCTTATGCAGCACGTTTTACGTGCGGATCTACTGCGCAGGATTATTCATGACAGAACAAATGGGCTTCCTTTACTCACTGTGCGCTGTTGGTCTCTTAGTTGAAAGCATCGTAGCTCAGGGAAAGGCGAAAACCTGGCTCTACTGTGGCGCTCTGTTTCTGCTGACCCAGGCTCTGAATGCCAGGCCAGCTGCCTACATGACTCTGCCATTCCTGGTTCTGGCCTCCTGGACAGTATTCCAAGGTGGGATCAAAGCTAGAAGCAGAGCTGTGGCTCTTAGTGCCCTCGCCGTAATAGCTTCCTTCTTCTTGCATGGCATAACCTACAATTTGGCCGTGGCATGGCCGGCTCCTTCCAACGGATGGTTCTGTGTTTATGGAATGCTAAATGGCGGATCTTGGGTGGATGGCCGGAACCACGCCGAAGCATTAATACGAAACACTCCCGACTTTAGCCCATCTGATCGGCGTCGAGCGCCAGAAGAGATTTATGCCCAAGCATTGAGCATGTTAAGACAAGAGTGTCTTATCGAGATAAGCCACCATCCCAGCAGGTTGTTAGGAGGATGGTGGCGCGCGCTGCGCTTTATTTGGTCAAAGAACACTCCGTTTCGTTCTGCCTATCCACAAATGCCAGCGATTTGGTTTACAGAATTCGCTCGTTGGTGCGCACTTCTAGGTATCGCGATGTCCCTGTTTTTAGTGTTGAGAGAAGGACGCCTCGACCCGAACCTCAAGATATATCAAACCCTGAGTTGGCTTAACCTGGCGACATTGTTGGGGCTAATCACCTCGCTTCCCTTCGCACCACCATGGGATGGAGAAACACGTATCTATGCTGCTACACTCGCATTATTCTTCCTTTTGCCTGCGTCAGGGGCAGGCGGTCTTTATCTTGTAATTGCCGGCAAATTGCGCCAGCCTACTCTGGAGTCTGAATCAGACGCAGATCCGAAGATCGCGACCGGTACAGCGATAATCATAGGGACAATGATTTCACTTACCGTCGTGGCCGCCTCGTGCTGGTTCATCGGCGCTGAATCCACCTCCAAGGATCGCCATCACCCGGTTAGATTAATGGTGGATGAACTTACCGCGGGAACGCCTTCCGTGAGTTCCTTCGATCTTCGCTCGCTCCAACCTGGCTATCGTTTACGTGTGATTGATGACACACGGGCTACGTGGCTGCCGAATATTTCCAAGGCAGATGTTGTTCGCGGGGGCCCCCGCGGCGCATACGCGCCGCTTTCTCCAACGTTCAAGCAACTGCCGGCCAATGCGGAAATAGTTGTGCTGCCTTATTGGGTCTTATTGTTGCTAGACGAGGAAGATGCGCAGACTCAAACATTCACGCCGCGACCGGAGCAGATGGGTCATATGGTTTGGCCACCGGTATATGTTAGCAGACACCTACAGGTACCAGTCCCATAAGTAAATGCCCGCCTGTTGTTACTTGGTCCGGGCGGGGACTGCCTGATGAATTTCTTCCAGAATTTCACGCAAGCCATAGCGGAATTTCCAGGCGGGATAGTGTTCTTGGAATCTTCTCACATCGCTGATCCACCAAATGTGATCGCCGATCCGGTTCGTTTCCTCATAACTCCAAGCTAATTTGCGTCCGCTAATTTCCTCACACAAATCGATTGCTTCGAGCATGGAACAGTTGCTGTGCCGGCTGCCGCCAATGTTATACACTGCTGCGCTGCGCGGCGCGCGAACGAATTCCACAAACGCTTCGACCAGGTCGAAGCTGTGAATATTGTCGCGAACCTGTTTCCCGTTGTATCCGAAAACGCGATAAGGTCTGCCACTCACCGTGCAAATCATCAGGTACGAAAGAAAGCCGTGCAGCTCTGTTCCGGCGTGCGCCGGCCCGGTAAGGCAACCGCCACGAAAAGAAACGGTCGGCATTCCAAAATAACGCCCATATTCCTGCACCAAAAGATCTGCTGCGGCCTTGGAAGCGCCGAAGAGCGAGTGCTTGCTGTAGTCGATGCTCATGCTTTCTGAAATTCCCGGTTCGTACTCATGCCCCGGCTCGATTTCCCAGCGCGTGGGCAATTCTTGCAGTGGCAACCGGTTCGGCGTGTCACCGTAAACCTTGTTCGTCGAAGTAAAGACAAACGGCGCCTCCGGAGAAAATATTCTTGCTGCCTCGAGCAGGTTTAATGTGCCATTCGCATTAACGGTAAAATCGGTCTGAGGATCGCGGGCCGCCCAATCGTGTGATGGTTGTGAGGCAGTATGCACGATTGCATTGATCTTTCCGGAATAGCTTTTGAATAGCTTGGCAACTGCAGAAGCATCCCGAATGTCGAGGTCATGATGGTCATAGCCGCGGACGCTCGCGATCAAATGATCGCGCGTCCCCTTCGTCGACGCTTCCGCGCCAAAGAACCGCGCGCGCAGGTCGTTGTCGATCCCAACAACACGCGCGCCTTCTTTCGCGAACCGTTTTACGGTTTCCGAACCGATCAATCCAGCCGATCCCGTGACGATGACTGTACGCATTTACTCCGGTGTAATCATTAACGCGATGTTGCCCAAGAACCGGTCACCTCACCTAACAGGTTCGGGCCCCGTGCAAGTGCTCCGGTTGGAAGCGTTCTTCCCGCCTGCGCCGCGCGAAAAGGTTAACGTACCAAAGAGAATCTGTTCGAACGTCGCATGCATTGAACGGAACCAACCCACGCGTTTTTACGAGAGATAGTTCCATATTGAAGCTCTGGAGCATTTGGACAAGTTCTTCCCAGCGAACACCTGCCTGCTCCAAGCCGCAAGGCCAAAGTTCCAGAAGAAGACTGATATCCGGATTCTCCTCAAGCACGCGCGTTGCGCCACGCAGCGCATGAAGCTCATATCCTTGAATATCCATTTTTATCAGGTCAACGCGCTGGCCGGGTTTCAAGTAATCATTCAGGGCTACGATATCGATGGACATGGCATTGCGCGAATCTCCTTCCGCCATGTACGTCCGGTGATCGACGTTCAGTTCATCTGAAAGATAGAGTTTGGACCTGCCACTACACTCTCCAACTGCAGCCTGCGATAGACGAACATTTGCGAGGTTGCGAGTGGCAAATTGCAATCGCTCAAAATTTTCTGGCGACGGCTCGAACGCATGAACGACGCCAGTCCGGCCAACACAGCGGGAGAGAAATTGCGAATAAATACCAATGTTCGCGCCCGCGTCCACGACAACTGCACCACGAAACAGGATCTTTCTCAATAACTGCCGTTCCGCGCGGTCCGTATAGGCTTTGAAAACTCCGTAAAGCAGGCGGTATAGCGGAAAGGCACGTGCGTAGGCCTTATTCCCAACCTTGTGAAGAAGTGAAGCTGCCGACATCTATCGTCGCGTCAGGTTTATTGTAAAGAAAGAGGCGCACAGGCTTGGGAAATGACGGCTCAACACGCGGTCTAAGGAAAACAAGGCGCGATAAACGGGACGTGGAATCGGCAACCTGTGTGATATCCCCCCCGTAGCCATGTAGGATAGGGCACTGTAAGGTCGAGCCGAAAAATCCGTCACATTGAAATTTTCGTTCAATCGTTGCAGCCATTCGCGGCGGCGGAAGAATATCAGCCAAGGCAACGCGATGTTCGCCGATGCCAGTGGCCCCTGTACCTCGGCTAGCTCCGGCTCGGAAATGTCGAAATCTACCGGTTCGTGGTGCAGATATTTGAAGATGGGAGTCGACGACAGCGAAAAAAAAGGTTCGGTCGCAATCACTTTCCCCCCTGATTTCAATTTGCTGGCTGCGCGGTTGAGAAATTCGATTGGGCTTTTTAAGTGATGCAAAACATTCGTGAGTGTAATGACATCGATGCTCTCGTCTTTGATTGCATCAAGTTTGTCGATCTCGTGGCAGTCAAACACAAGGTCGAGATAGTCTAGATCAAGCACATCGCTTGTGACGACGTTTGAAAGAAATTGCTTCAGCGGCGACGTCCCGCTTCCTATCTCGAGTATCGAGAGCTCTGCCGGGTTGGGAAAATCCCGGAATTGATCACGATAAAGTTCACGATACCAGAACAGGAGATTCTTGTTGGCGCCGAGCTGCGCGCGGTTGCGCAATGTCGCGGCTCGATCATTCGCCGCCTCGCTCTGCAAAACCCGTGTCCCGCTGTTCATTTGATCGCACGGATGTAAAGCGACCCGGCAAACTCCGAGATCACAGGCACACTCTCGAGAAACCGACCGAAAATATTCGCGCGGTTGATTACACGAACTGGCGTTTTCGGATGGAGGAAATCAAATGGATCAATTTGAACATTACGGTAGCCCGTTTGTTCAAGCAGGCGCCGGAGCCGCCACCGGAAGAATGCAGTTTCATCCGGCGAGTCGCCGAGTTTTCGCTTAACCCACGGGACGTTCTTTTGTACCGCGATCTGAGGATTCAGCATGTTCGGCTCGGTAAAAAAAATTGTGCCACCCGGTTTCAACACCCGATAAATGTTGCGCAGTGCCTCTTCGACTTCGAGGTGGTGTAGAACCGAACTGCCCACCACAGAATCGAACGCGCCGTCAGGATGGCTTAACGCGTAGGCGTTCTCGGTTTGATAACGGACATTGTGCGCAGAACAATTAGTCCTCGCGATTTCCAGAAGCTCAGGCGAGACGTCAATCGCGATAATGTCCGCTCCGGATTGCGCCAGTTCTCGAGTGAAGGTGCCGGTACCACATCCCAGTTCGAGCACGGCCATGCCTGGCCTCAGATGGCCGCTAAGCATTTTTACACGCCGCGCCCAGCGCAGTTTTCCAGCCGGACTTTCCCAATTCCAGATCTCCCCTGCCCCGTGCTGTGCCAGGTAACGTCCGTGTTGAATCTCTTTAGCGATGCGCTCTTGCACTGGAAAATGTTCGGAAGACTGCGATTTCAAGTTGCCGCCACTAAAGGATGGTCAGCGGGACTGAGATTTGAAATCCAATACCGAGTCAATACCCAAGCTTTAGTTTCAGGAATCCGTGCCAGCACATCTTTAGCATGATAAGTCCGTTTCGAAAGACCTTCGTCATCTTCGTCGAGCCGTAAATGCGTTCCTGATAATGGACGGGTAAGTCGAGAATTTTGAGCTTTAGTTTCGCCGCGCCAAACAAAAGTTCATAGTCTCCCCAACGGTCTTCAATTCCCCAGCTTCCCAGTAATGGCTTTATCCGTTCCCAGTCGCTTCTCCAAAGGACTTTTGTCCCGCATAAAGTGTCCTTTACCCGTTGCCCCAGCAGATAGGTGAAAGCGACGCTGAAGAATTTGTTGCCCAGCATGTTCGATCCGTTCATTGCTCCTTTTGGCACGGGATAGACCAGGCGTGATCCGTTGACAAACTCTGCCTGTCCGGAAACGATAACATCGACGAAGTAAGGCAGTTCTTCAGGAATCGTCGTCAGATCGGCATCGAGGATCATCAATACATCTCCCTTCGCTGCATTGAAACCCGTCCAGACATTTCGTGATTTGCAAACTCCAGGGCCGTACTCAAGACGAATATCCCTCTCCGAATAACACGACTGCACTCGTCGCACCTCGTCCGCGGTACCATCGGTCGATTGATCATCACAGAAAATGATCTCTGTTCGCCCTGCGAGTGACGGAATCCGGCGGACTGCCTCCTCCACGTTTCCTCGCTCGTTTTTGCAGGGAACAATCACTGAGACAGTTAATTCCTCTTTCGGAACGGACGGAGGCATCGCTCTGGCGACCACGACTTGTGTCATGCAGAGCTTCTTCAGGAATGGCAGACGTGCGCAGAACCGGTTTAGGAAGGTCGAAACGAGGGGCACGTATTTGGGGAAGAGC
>DATBEX010000021.1:0-13399 GCA_036558805.1 Candidatus Udaeobacter sp. | reverse complement strand
TAACGGGCGCCGCACTCAAACTAGCCAAGGCTGGCGTCGCGCTGATCGACGTGGATCCTGAATCCGAAGAAGGAAAACTTCTTTGGCTTTTTCCACCAAAGGTCGGCAAGAAATAGACGCGGCTCGCTATCGTGTCACTGTGCGAGCACATAGATTGCGACTAGCGCGACCAGGAAGTACGGAACAAGCACGCCTGCGCCGGCGTATTCCTTCGCCATTCGCTGTCCAAAGAACAGTGCGATAATCGCAACCGCTGAAATAACGGCTCCGTAGAAGGCAAAGGTCGTCTCGCGCGAAACGATGAGCGTGACGCACCCAATCGCGCTCAGCGCTCCCGCGGCAATTTCGATAAATGTGATCGACGCTTTCAGGAGAGGCACAAGCCGCGCCAAAGGGCTTTTGGCAAAATGCGCCTGAAGCCATTCGAGGTTGCCGCGGTGATTGACGACTTTGTCAATTCCGGATTGAAGGAAGAGAATCGCAAGGAAAGCGGAACAGAAGATCTGGGTAAGATAAATTGCTCCCGCGAGTGTGTGCAGAGATGGCATAGCTTACGAATCTTAGGGGGAGCCCTCCAGTTTTGTCGATTCTTTCTGCAATCTGATCCGCTTACCTTGGCTACGCATAGGGCAGCCAACGTTCGCGTAGGGCCACGGAAAACGAGCTGAGACGCAGCGTTCTAATCGCCCTGAACAGCTGCATCAGCAAAGGCCACGTTACCGGTTTTCAGATCCAACTCGGCTTCTGCTGGCGTGCCGAACACACGCGCGCGTGTCTCGTCGAATTCGCCCTCCCACCTGGCGACAACAATCGTCGCCAGACAATTACCGATCACATTCACGCAAGTGCGCCCCATATCCATCAATTCGTCCACGCCGAAGATGATCGCCACCCCGATCGGTCCCAGCCCTGACGGCACAAATGAATTCAATGCTGCCAGTAATATAACAAGCGATGACCGTGGTACGCCCGCGACCCCTTTGGAAGTCAACATCAAGGTTAACATCATCGTGATCTGTTGACCTAACGACATGTGCCAACCCATCGTCGTCTCGGCCGCCTGCGCAACGAATACCGAGGCCATTGCCAGATATAACGTTGAGCCCGTGAGGTTGAATGAATAACCGGTCGGCATAACGAACCCAACGATGTGCGGCGGTGCGCCGAAACGCTCCATCGATTCCATCGCTTTTGGCAGCGCCGATTCGCTACTGGTTGTCGCGAACGCGAGCGCCGCGGGCTCGCGGATTGCCCGGACGAATTGCCGGGCCGGAATCCGCGCGATCCGAATCACCAACCCGAAGACCAACAAGATAAAGATCGCAAGAGCCAGATAAAGTGAGCCGATCAATTTGCCAAGATTCACCAGCACACCCGGACCCTGTGTGCCAATCGTGTGTGCCATCGCCGCCCCTACGCCAATCGGCGCGAACAGCATCACGTAATTCGTAAACTTGAACATGACCTGGGCGAGGCTGTTCATCGCCCGAATGATCGGTTTACCCTTTTCACCGATTGCTGAGACCGCGAGCGCAAACAGCACGCTAAACGCGACGATTTGCAAAACGTCACCGTGCACCATCGCTTCGATCACGCTCGAGGGAAACGCATGGACGATCGTCTCGACCAAGGTCTTCGGATGACTTTGCCCAATCGTTTTGATTACATCGGTGCTCGTAGCGGCGAGAGTCACACCTGCGCCAGGTTTCGTAAAATTGACTACAGCTAACCCGATGAACAGCGCTGCCGTAGTGACAATCTCGAAATAGACGATTGCCTTCACGCCCATCCGTCCCACTTTTCGCAATGCTCCCGCGCCTGCGATTCCAATCACGATGGTCGAGAACACCAGGGGCGCTATGATGGATTTGATCAGGTTAATGAAGATGTCGCGCAAGAAATAAACCGCATTTCCCCAATCGGGGCGCAACCAGCCAATCACGCCGCCGACGACCAATCCGATCATGATTTGCATCGTCAAAGACGGCCGGTACCAACGGCGGCCCATATGTCGAGAATCTGTCGTGGTCATCGACCCCGTATTAACACAACGCCCAAATTGGAGACAGGTGTTTCCGGCTTTTGGGCTTCTGCCTGCGCGCAGCAAACGCTGAAAAATCAATCTATCATTCGCTGGTCAAGCTCGCCGTATGCATCGACGCGCCGATCCCGCAAGAACGGCCAATGCGTGCGTTGCTCATTTACGCGGCCCCAATCCACATCGGCCATCACAATCTCCTCCTGCTCGACCGAACCCTTTGCAATGATTTCGCCGTCTGGTCCGCAAACAAAACTTTGTCCCCAAAATTCTATGCCATCCCCGCCTGCGGGCGCTTCATAGCCGACGCGGTTTGGGACCGCGATATAGCATCCATTTGCGATCGCGTGACTTCGCTGGATCGTTTCCCAGGCCGCATGTTGCGCCGCGCCGAACTCCTTCTTCTCCGAAGGATGCCAGCCAATCGCCGTGGGATAAAAAATAATCTCCGCACCATGCAACGCCGTCAGGCGCGCCGCCTCCGGATACCATTGGTCCCAGCAGACGCAAACGCCAATCTTGCCCTGTGTGGTCGGCCACGCCTGAAATCCGAGATCGCCCGGCGTGAAGTAAAACTTCTCGTGATAAAGCGGGTCATCCGGAATATGCATCTTGCGATATTTGCCGAGCAATTTTCCACCCGCGTCAAGGATTGCTGCAGTGTTGTGATAAAGGCCGGCGCTGCGCCGCTCGAAAAGTGAGGCAATAATTACTGTGCCGGTTTCTCGCGCCACTTCTCCCAACACGGATGTTGATTTACCCGGCACTTCCTCGGCTAGATCAAAGTTTTTGTGGTCTTCGGTCTGGCAAAAATATTGCGACCGAAAAAGCTCTGGCAAACAAACGATCTGCGCGCCTTTTTTTGCGGCGTCGCGAATGAATTCAACGGCGCGCGAGAAATTCTTCTCCGGCTCCGGGCCGCAGCGCATCTGGATAAGCGCGACTTTTGTAGTGTGCAGGTCTGCCATCGGATGAGAATCGATCGCCAACGCTGTAGTCGCCGACCTCTGGGCGACGCGGCGCTCGTGCTTACGAGGTCAGCGCCGCGCTTCGCAGAGCAAAGCGACTACAATTCATTGTTTCAGCTCGTTTGCCGGTACGATTTTCACGCTTTCGATTACGATCCTTTTCGTCGGCTTACTCATTTCGCCCATGCCGTTGTTCGCGACCGGTGTGTCGCCGATTTTCTCCAAAACATCATCCCCCTTGATCAATTTGCCGAACGTCGTGTATTGGCCGTCCAGTCGCCGAACGGGTGCGAGGCAGATGAAGAATTGGGAACCGGCCGAATCCGGATCAGGGCCGCGCGCCATCGAGATCACACCGCGATCGTGGGAATGATCGTTGAATTCGGCTTTGATTTTGTAGCCCGGATCACCCGTTCCGTACGAGCTTGCTTTCGCAGGATCTTTCGAGTTCGGGTCGCCGCCCTGAATCATGAACCCTTTGACGATCCGGTGGAAGATGGTGCCATCGTAGAAACCTTGACGCGCCAGCTTCTTAAAATTCTCGACTGTATTGGGCGCGGCGTCGGTCCAAAACTGCACAACCATATCGCCTTCGCTGGTCTTGATCACTGCGACTTCGTTTGAGGTGTTCATAGGAGAGGTTTCTTTCTTTTCTTGAGCGGCAACAACTGCCGCGCTTAACAGTACTACAAGGAGGATCGAGAATTTCATCCTGACAAATGACATCAATGCGATGTCATGTCGAGCGACGTCCGAGACATCTCTTCTTGATCAAACAAAGATTCTTCGCTTCGCTCAGAATGACAGTGCATTTTTCCGGTTCAACGGTTTAACGCTTCAACCGTTTAACGTGGCGAAGCTGATCGTGCTTCACTCATGGTATTCCTGCAAACTGCGCACTCGAACTTTGCGCTTTTGTAACGATTGGATCCCGTTCGCGCTCGCAAGTGCAGCGCGCACCGTCGTCATGATCGGAATTTTCGCGGCCAGCGCCGCATTGCGGATGACCACCTCGTGCTCGCGCGGAATCTTTCCACTCGGAGTGTTAATGATGAAGTTGATGTCCCCATTTTTGATTCGATCGAGCACGTTCGGCCGTCCCTCGTGAATCTTGAAAACCTTGGTCACCTTGATTTTCGCTTTCGTTAACGCCTCCGCGGTCCCGCTGGTGGAGATGATTTCGAAACCAAGTTTCACAAACTCGCGAGCGACAGGGATTACCGCTTCCTTGTCGGCGTCTTTAACGCTGACGAACACCTTTCCTTTTTTTGGCAGCGGCGGTGGCGCAGCCATCTGCGATTTTGCATAGGCCAGGCCGAGATCGACATCCATGCCCATTACTTCGCCTGTCGATTTCATTTCGGGGCCGAGCGAGATATCCAGACCTTCATAGCGTAGGAACGGGAACACCGCTTCTTTCACCGAGAAATGTTTCGGCACGATTTCCTTTGTGAAACCGAGCTCACGCAATGATTTTCCGGTCATTACTTTGGCGGCGAGTTTTGCAAGAGGCACGCCGATTGCCTTGCTGACGAACGGAACCGTCCGCGACGCGCGTGGATTTACTTCCAAGACGTAAACGTCATCGCCCTTCACGGCGAATTGCACATTCATCAGACCGCGCACGTTCAACTCCCGCGCCATTGCTTTTGTCGCAGCGGAAATCTCGTCGAGGACTTTTTGCGACAGCGAGAACGTCGGAATGACGCAGGCGCTGTCACCGCTATGGATGCCTGCTTCCTCGATGTGCTCCATGATTGCACCGATCACGGTCGTTTCGCCGTCCGAAATACAATCGACATCGACCTCAATGGCGTCTTCCAGAAAACGATCGATCAGCACCGGACGATCAGGGGTCACTTCGATCGCGCTCGCCATGTAACGCCGGAGATCCTCCTCGTTGTACACCAACTCCATGGCGCGCCCGCCGAGGACGAAGCTCGGCCTAACGAGTACTGGATAGCCGATTTTCTTTGCTATCGTGACAGCTTCTTCCGTGCTTGTTGCGGATCCATTCGGTGTTTGGCGCAGACCAAGTTTGTCGAGCATCGCCGCGAACAACCGGCGGTCTTCTGCGGTCTCGATGCTTTCAGGTTGCGTGCCAAGAATCGGCACGCCCGCCGCCTTCAATCCGCTCGCCAGGTTCAGGGGTGTTTGGCCGCCAAACTGGACGAAAACCCCCTCGGGGCTTTCCTGATCATAAATATTGAGCACATCCTCGAGAGTGAGCGGTTCAAAATATAGTTTGTCGCTGGTGTCGTAATCCGTCGAAACCGTCTCGGGATTGGAATTGACCATAATGGTTTCGAATCCAAGCTCGCGCAGAGCGAACGCGGCGTGTACGCAGCAATAGTCGAATTCAATCCCCTGGCCGATCCGGTTCGGTCCACCGCCGAGTATCATGACTTTGCGCTTTGCACTTTCACGGCGCTCGTTCTCGTCACCGTATGTCGAGTAGTAATACGGTGTGTAGGCTTCGAACTCCGCCGCGCAGGTGTCGACCAGGCGATAAGTAGGCAAAACACCTGACGATTGCCGCTTGGCACGGATTTCGATCGGGCTAATGCCATTCGCGACCGCCAGTTGTCGGTCTGAAAAACCAAGCTTCTTTGCTCGCTGCAAATCTTTAGTTTTTAAAGTTCGTGTCTCGGCCACGATTTCCGCCACGTTTCTCAAAAACCACCTGTCGATCTTGGTCAGTTCGAAAACTTCGTCGATGGACATGCCGTCCTGAAATGCCTGGGCCAGATAAAAAATCCGTTCCGCGTTCGGGATCGCCAACTTCAGCCTCAACGTTTCAGGATCGACATCTTTATTTGCGCCATCGCCGCATAAACCAAAGCGTTTGATCTCCAGGCTGCGCAGCGCTTTTTGTAACGCTTCCTTAAACGTGCGCCCGATAGCCATCGCTTCGCCGACGCTTTTCATTCGCGTCGTAAGCGTCGCTTCCGCCTGCGGAAATTTTTCGAATGTAAAGCGGGGCACCTTGACGACGCAGTAGTCGATTGTTGGCTCGAAGCATGCCGGCGTTTCGCGGGTGATGTCGTTTTTGATTTCATCGAGTGTGTAACCAACCGCGAGTTTTGCGGCAATTTTCGCGATCGGAAATCCGGTTGCTTTTGATGCCAGCGCGCTCGACCGCGAGACGCGCGGATTCATTTCGATCACGACCATCCGGCCGTCGTCGGGGTTTACCGCAAACTGAATGTTCGACCCTCCAGTCTCTACGCCGATCTCACGAATGACGGCGAACGCGGCGTCGCGCATCATCTGGTATTCCTTGTCGGTGAGCGTTTGTACGGGGGCGACGGTGATGGAATCACCAGTATGCACGCCCATCGGATCGAAATTCTCGATGGAGCAAACAACGACGCAGTTGTCCATCCGGTCGCGCATCACTTCCATTTCAAACTCTTTCCAACCGACCAGCGATTCTTCGATCAACACTTCGTGGACTGGCGACAGATCAAGGCCTCGTGCGGCAATGACGTCGAGTTCTTCGCGATTG
The DNA here is from genome assembly GCA_036558805.1 of Candidatus Udaeobacter sp. Classification (GTDB taxonomy): domain Bacteria; phylum Verrucomicrobiota; class Verrucomicrobiia; order Chthoniobacterales; family UBA10450; genus Udaeobacter. Next base: position 6,885 of record DATBEX010000021.1, on the reverse strand, counting down.
TAAGCGATGCCGCCGCCGGTCCCCCCCAAAGTGAATGCCGGACGAATGATGAGCGGAAATGTCCCAATTTCAGCAACGATTCGATCAAGGTCCGCTAGCGAACGCGCCACTCCTGAACGCGGCACGTCAAGCCCGATGCGCAGCATGGCTTCCTTGAACAATTGTCGATCTTCCCCTTTCGCGATGGCTTGAGCGTTTGCGCCGATCAACTTCACGCCATGTCGCGCCAGCGCGCCGTTGCGATTCAATTCCATGGCGGCGTTCAGGGCCGTCTGCCCGCCCAACGTCGGCAAAATGGCGTCGGGTTTTTCGCGTTCCATGATCGCCTCGATCACTTCAGGCGTTATCGGCTCGATATAGGTGCGATCGGCAAATTCCGGATCGGTCATGATCGTCGCCGGATTCGAGTTCACCAGCACGACTTCGTAACCTTCCTCGCGCAAGGCCTTGCACGCCTGCACGCCGGAATAATCAAATTCGCAGCCCTGTCCGATCACAATTGGACCGGAGCCGATCAACAGGATTTTTTTGAGCTCGTTATTTCGCGGCATCTGCGCAGCGCGGACACTAAACGAAATCGCGAGAAGGTCACGCGAGAATCGCGACTGAACGTGAGCAATCGAACTTTTTTACGCTACCTGTGCCATTCGCTGGCGGTCGAGCCACACTTTGCAGATGCTTTTGATGCGCGTAAACACGTAGTAGATCGTCTGGCTGCGGATGCGAACGAGCTCCGTGCCGACGATTCTCGTGACGAAATCGCTAGGGAGATCGAGGATTTCCTGAGGCGTCGAGCCTTCAAGTCCCTTGCAAAGAATCGCCGTCATAGAGCGGGTAAGCGTCTGCACTTCCGGACCGAGGGTCATACGAATTTGTGCTCTTCCCTTGTGATTCACCTGCAAGTATACGCCGACCGTATCCGTGCATTCCTCATCTTTTCGCACGTCTGTAAGATCAAAGCTCTCGCCGGGATGGGGCTCCTGGTTCTTCGCGTTGTCTGCGTAGGCAACAAGCGTCTCACGCCGCTCATCCTCCGGGAGCGACTCGAAGAGGCTGATGATCTTGTTTAGCTTGTTGGGATACATGGACAATCGGTAATCTATCACGGCTTCGCGCTTTGCTCAGCAATCCGTTTATGGCTAATTGCGTTATGAAGACTCCAATTAAAGTCGCCGTGACTGGCGCTGCCGGGCAGATTGGTTACGCTCTCTTATTTCGCGTCGCCTCCGGGCAGATGTTCGGGCCAGACCAACCGCTCATTCTCCATCTGATCGAAATTCCGGCTGCGCTGGGAGCACTTGAAGGTGTCGTGATGGAATTGCACGATTGCGCCTTTCCGCTTCTCGAGTCGGTTGTGCCCACAGCCGACCTGAATGAAGGCTTCCGCGATACTAATTGGGCGTTACTGGTCGGAAGTATTCCACGCAAAGCCGGCATGGAACGAAAGGATTTGCTCGGGATCAACGGCAAGATTTTTATCGGACAAGGTCAGGCGATTGAAAGGAACTCTGCCTCCGATGTTCGCGTGCTCGTGGTCGGAAATCCATGCAATACGAATTGTCTGATCGCGATGAACAACGCCAAAGAAATTCCGCAGGATCGCTGGTTTGCCATGACCCGCCTCGACGAAAACCGCGCACGCGCGCAGTTGGCGCACAAGGCCGGTGTTGCCATCAGCTCGGTGACAAATATGACGATCTGGGGGAACCACTCGTCGACACAGTATCCTGATTTCTACAATGCCAGGATCGACAATCGCCCAGCAAATGAAGTGATTGGGAACGAGAAATGGTTAAAGGAAGAATTTATCTCCACAGTGCAACAGCGCGGCGCCGCGGTGATTAAAGCGCGCGGACTTTCATCTGCTGGTTCCGCGGCGAACGCAATCGTTGATACAGTGTTTTCACTCACCAACGAAACCCCGGATAACGACTGGCACAGCATGGCGGTTTGCTCTGACGGAAGTTATGGCGTCGAGAAAGGGTTGATCTCTTCATTCCCAGTTCGCGTCCGCGGCGGCAAATGGGAAATCGTCCAGCGATTACCGATTAACGATTTCAGTCGCACGAAAATCGATGCTTCGATAGCAGAACTAAAAGAAGAGAAATCCCTCGTTAGCGAACTAATTTCGTAACATCACCTGCGGAGCGCGAAATCTTTCACGCTTTTTTGCTGACGAGAGTAAAAAGCGTGTGGGCTTTTCCGCGGTGATATTGTTCGTGCGTCAAGGTTTCTGAAACCGTGAAACCCATCACGGCCAGAAATTGCGTGAAGAATTGTGTGCTGAAATGCCACCACGTGTGCCAAAGAAAATTCTGCGACGTTGGCGCGAGCCGGCAGACCGGTGCGCCTTCCAATTCCGGATGGAACTTATCGACGATAATGAGCGACTTCGCCATTTTCCCGCACTGCTCAACAATCTTGAGCGGGTCTCGGCAGTGCAACAACACCGCTGCCATCACTGCGATGTCGAATTTCCCCAGCGCGGCAGGCAAATTGTAAACGTCGCCATAGTACACCTGCGCTTTGGAACGCTGAGCGGCATGGGCAAACCAATAGGAATTCTTCAAGCGTTGCATCACGATCTGCCGCGGGCCAAGAATCTCTTGCAATTTTGAGGTTAGGTAGGGAACGAAATCCCAGCCATGTTCTGCGGTCACCTCCACCGAGACGACTGCGGCGCCGCGTTTCTCCATTTCGAAGGTGAGAAAACCGCTGGCGGGCCCAATTTCCAGAACGCGCTGGCCAGCGAACGAAACTTTCCCAACGTAGTCATCTACCCCGCGTCGCAAATCCCACTCGCCATCCATGACGCCATGACCGGGGAGTTCGATCGTGTGATAAAAATAGCACTCGCCGATGTCTGTTACCTTTGCCGGTTCCGCAAAAATCATGTCGTTGCTAGGTTTTGATTGCATGGATAGCGACCGACGCAGGGAAGATCAGACTCGTTAGGCTTACGTCGCGAAAGCCCGCTTGGAAAATTTCGCACCAAAAATCGGCGCCATATTCCGTTTGGACAACGCAATCATCCCGGTTCACTCCTGGCTTGCCGTGATAACTAGGAGGCAATCCGCGCCGCGTTCGCGTCAAGCGGCCGATGACAATCGGCACAGTGTAAAACAAATGACCTCCGGGCTTTAAAACGCGCCGGCATTCTATCAGAGCCGCCTTGGAGTCTGGAACGTGCTCCAGCGTGTCGGAATGAATGATGACGTCAATCGATGAATCCGGAAAACTCATTTTCTGCATATCGAGTTGTGGAAACGAATGAAGCGCGTGTTTGGGAAGTACCTCAAAGAAACGCGACAAGTTCTTGGCCGGATTGATTTCGATCAGAGTAAGATTCCGAATTTGTTGGTTGTGGCGACAGAGATCCTCGAAAGTGCCAGTGAACCCGAAGGCGCTGTTGACCGCCGCAGCGAGTGTCATGGTTCGCAAATTGTTTTTGCAATCGGCGCAGCAAAATCCCTGCTGCAAATTGATGTAAGCAACTTCTTGGGGCGACAATTCCCATTGGGCGATCAATTCCGGCCATAACACTGACTCATTTAGAAACCGGTCTCCGCCGCAAACTGGGCAAACCTTCAAGCTCGGGGACGGCTCATCCATTCTGCCGGTTTCGCCTTGGCGTTTTTTCCAAGCTTGTGTTCCAGGTTAGAGGTCTGTCCTTGAACCAGCTCGAATCAAACTTCGACGCCGCAAAAAGCGCCCACGTCTGCCTGGGATGTTTCCAATCCAGAATTTGGAATCGTAAATTCACGTCGGCGGCTGCCTGTTCGAGTGTCGACGGTCGATAATTCACACAGTCGGGATAGATCCAGCCCATTTTCGGAGAGTCTTCTTCGCCGATCAAAAATGTGGCGATCAAAGCGCCGTTCTGCGCAAGTGTACGCGAAATGGCGGAAAGCCAATTCTTGATCAGGTCCAGGCCGCAATGGCTGAAGATTGATTGAGCTAACACGAAGTCGAACGACGTGTTGACTTGACCAATCTTGTCCGGTGAATCGGAAAAAAAGAAAGTCGGGGATTTGATTTGCATCAACGCCTCACCGAGCTCCCGGTCGATTCCTTCGCGCACGAGCCATTCATTCGGTTCAACGCCGAAATACTTTCCGCGATTCAAGTAGGGAATCAGCAAGCGTCCAATCCGAAGGGAACCACAGCCGACGTCGAGTAATGAATGATGCTGCCGCAACCCGAGCGTGGTTAGCAGGTTGAACGTCATTGCTGCGATCAGATCGTAATCTTCCGGAGGACCAACATACGCGCGGTAATGCGCGTCCCCTGGCTTCAGGCCGACACCCAGACTTTCTCCAGGCGTTTCCATATCATGTCACACGCTTCAACGTGGCGCGATCGAATCCGTTCAACGCCTCCTGTGGCTGACCCGGAAAACCGACGACGCCACGTGACCGATCGAATTGATAGATGCGCGTTCGGGGACGTTCCCGGAAAGGAAACGCGCGAAACTTATCGCCATCAAGCGCTTCCGTTGCGCCCGGCACCTGGCAGGCTTGCACGCCCAACGCGTACAGATCTTTCCTGATCCTCGGCCCGGATGCGACGCAGTTCGATAGTTCGTTGGGATCCTGCCTGCGATCGAAGAGCTGTTCACGCCCACCGTTCGCCATGAAAATGTATTTCCACTCGTCCGTGAGGACCATGAGTTTGAAATCGTGCGAACCAGGAGGTTCAACCATCCCGATAAGGTATTCACGCGGCGCACATTCGCCGCGCAGCATTTTCAGAATGTTCATCCCTTCGCGCACGTCGCATTCGCCGCCGGCTTCGGTCGCAATCCCGAATAAATCCGCGAGGCTAATCACCTCATTCCGGATGCTTCGGGCCGGGAGCGTCGCTGGCCAGCTAAGCAAAAAGGGGACGCGGCAGGCGGCCTCAAAGAAGTTTTGTTTTTGCCACCCGTGATGATCACCCAAAAGATCGCCATGATCTGAAAAGAAACAGATCAGAACATTCTCCGGATTCGGGCGTCCTTCGACTGCGTCGAGGATTCGGCCGAGACAATGGTCCAGATAACTGATCTCGCCGTAATATCGGGTTCTTACGATTCTGGCCAGCGCCGGATTAATTGCGTCCGCCCAAATGGCATATCGCATATAAGGAATCTCGTCGTCCAGGTAATCTTCCTCGATTTTACCGAGGATGAGATCGGGCATTCGATTGGGATCGTACATCCTGTTGAAAGGAATTGGAGGAGCGAGCGGGGGATGCGGCCCAAAAAATGACACGAACCCAAAAAAAGGTCGCGGATCGTTTGGTTTTTTGATCTGCTCCACAGCGCGATCGGCCGCCCACCACTCGACGCCTAACTCCGCCGGGAGCGGACTTCGCTGCGGCAGATAGTACATCTCACTACGCTCTCCAAACGGTTGCTCCAAAAAATCGAACGCCGGATGCTCCCGGGTCAGCCATGAACCATAGTCGTCACCTTCGCGCGCCGGCGGATGGTAAGTCTCTTCACTACGCAACAACGTTTCGTAACCGAGGTCTTCGTTCCATGGGTATGTATGGAATTTTCCGATTCCAAAGGTACGGTACCCGAGGCGCGACATCGTGCGTCCCAGATACGGGCCGCAACGCGCTTCCATTTCAGCGGCCTGGCCAGGCGCCGCCTGTGGCACAGCATTGCTAAAAGCGCGGGTGGTTAGAGGTTCGCATCCTGTGCGGATGGTGTAACGCGCGGGGATGCAAGCCGGACAGGTGGCATATGCACTGGTAAAGCTGATTCCCCTGCGCACCAACCGATCGAGATTAGGCGTATAAATGTGCGAATTACCGAGCGCAGCGATGGTATCGAACCGCTGCTGGTCGGTCATTACGAATAAAATGTCGGGCCGACTCTGTGACACTCTTTTAATGGTCGTGCTGAGACGCGAGATCTGCTACGTGTTTGCGATCTCATTTCCCGTCAGGCGACGGAACGCTTCGAGGTATTTCGCGGAAGTTTTTTCGATGACGTCTTTCGGCAGTCGCGGCGCTGGCGGAGTTTTGTCCCAGTCGAGCGTCTCCAGGTAATCGCGCACGAATTGTTTATCGAAACTCGGCGGGCTCTGTCCGACTGCGTATTCGTCCTTTGGCCAGAAGCGCGAAGAGTCCGGTGTCAGGCATTCGTCGATCAAAAGCAAGTCCCCGTCGATCGTCCCGAACTCGAATTTCGTGTCGGCGACAATGATTCCCTTTTGCGCGGCGTACTCGCGGCCACGCGAATAAATTTCGAGACTTAAGGTTTTCACACGATTTGCAATCTCGTCGCCGAGAATCTCAATGCATCGTTTCATGTCGATGTTCTCGTCATGGCCTTGCTCCGCTTTTGTCGACGGAGTGAAGATTGGCTCGGGTAATTGCGACGCCAGCTTTAGTCCACTGGGAAGTTTGATTCCGCAAACGCTCTGCGATTCCTGATATTCCTTCCAACCAGACCCGGCAAGATACCCGCGCACGACGCATTCCACCGCGAGCGGCTTCGTTTTCCTCACGATCATTGAGCGTCCAGCCAGTTGTTCTCGAAACGATTGCAATTCCTTCGGAAACTGTTCGAAGTCCGCCGTGATCAGGTGATTTTGGATGTTGGTGAAACGCTTGAACCAAAAGGCTGAAATTTGGTTGAGGACCGCGCCCTTGTGCGGAATCGGGTCTGTCAGAACGACATCAAAGGCTGAAAGCCGATCGGTGACAACGAACAGGAGTGTTTCGCCGAGATCAAATACCTCCCGTACCTTGCCGCTGCGCAGCTTTTTAAGTTCCGGAAGATCGATTGTAGATTGAGGAAGAGTCTGCATGCAACGCGAACGTTCAACGTTTGCCGCCGAGCGTCCAGTGAAAACCGCAACGGGTTCAAATGGCAAAAGGCGTTTCAACCCG
>DATBEX010000020.1:0-27559 GCA_036558805.1 Candidatus Udaeobacter sp. | reverse complement strand
TTCGAAATCGCTTCCGCGTGGCGAGGGACCAATTATTGCGAGCACAATTAGTCCAAACAGCGCGAAAAGAAGCACAATTCCCAACCAGGCGCCCAATGGCGCGCGGGAATGTGCAATCTGACGAATAGCGTCCGGGTCGGCCATTTCAGTTTACCGTTTCTAGAGATTCGATCAGTCGTGGATCGCGGACCGGGAAGAGAGAAGCCTTCGGGAGCAGTCGCAAATAAAACCAGGCGAGCGTCGCGCCGATGGCGATGAGCGAAATCAAATCCCAAATGCTCGGGTGAAAACCTGTGCCGTGCAGGCTCGGCAGGACCACAAGGTAAATGTCCAGCATCTGCATGAAGACCATCCAGCCGGCCAGAATAGCGAGCTGATGCGGATGCTTCTTAATCGATTGCATCAGCAAAATTGGAAACGGTACAAAGAACCGGCCAACCACGAGAAGCATGCTCAGTGCCCACCAGGATTGTGTGTTTCTTGTGATGAAGAATTGCGTCTCCTCCGGAATGTTCGCATACCAGATGAGCATGTACTGACCGAACCCGATGTAGGCCCAAAAAATGCAGAAGGCCAGCATCCATTTCCCCATGATGTGATAGTGCTCGATTGTGACCACATCTTTCAGGTAACCGGCTTGACGGAGAGCCGTGATGACGAGAACGAGGAGCGCCATTGAGCTGCCGGCCGTGCCCGCGAAGATGTAGACGCCGAACATGGTCGAGAACCAGCGATAATTGAGGCTCATCAGCCAGTCGAAGGCGCCGAATGTCAGGCAAAGAGCGAACATCGGCAGACTGATAAACGACATCTTACGCATACCGATCGTAAATCGCGGATTGCCGTCCTTGTCTTGCAGCACCGAAAACCTCCGCAACACGATCGCCGCGAAAAGAAAGAACCCGAGGAAAACGACAGCGCGTATCACAAAAAATGGCCAATTCAGGTAGGCGCGCTTGGTATCCAACGCAGCCTCAACGCCGCGCGGAACATCCATCCACGAGTAAAGATGGTGACCCAGCAGAAGAATCGGTATGAAAAGAACCGCCAAAACCGTCAACAGCGCGGCAATATTCTCCAACTGACGCCGTACCACGACGCTCCATTCCGCGTCTGTCGCATGGTGTACAATCGTCCAAAAAAAGCACCCGGCGCACAGAGTGAAGAAGAATGCAAAGGCAAACAGCCAGGAATAGCTGAATTGATGCGGGCTCACGAATGCGCCTACAATACAGAGCACCAGAGCAATCACTGCTACAACTGCGAGAACAAACGACAGTCCGGCGAATCGGCTGCTCTCCAAATATTCGCCTTCTGGCATCGGTAAAGTTTCGGAACGTTCGCTCATTTTGCTGTAGCCGGCGGCGGTGACGCCGGTTTGTCCAATTCTGCGCGCCGGTCCTCAGGAACATCGGCCGCCGTTGCATTTTGGCTTCGCTGCAACGCGCGCAGGTATGCGATGATTGCCCAGCGATCCGGCACGATGATGTTCGGGCCGTAAGCCATCATGGTGTTTTTGCCGTTAGTAATTGTGTTAAAAATTTCTCCATCCGACATTTTACGAATGCGTTCGTCCTGCAGAGAAACAACCGTTGCGAGTCCGTACTGCTTTGTAATGCCGTTACCGGCTGCAGTAGCGCCATGACACATTGCGCAGGTGATATTGAAGCGCTGTTGCCCGCGGTCCATCAACTCGGCCGTGACTGGAACAGGCATACCTGTTCCCCATTGATCACCCATTTTGCCCGTGTTGTAATAATCAGTTCCCCTGCTAAAACCAACATCCGGATGCGACCAAGGTCCCGTGGCGGGCGTCGCGGACTCGACCGGACCGACATTACCGACGCCCGCACCGGCGTGCGATTTGGGCATCTCATAACCAACCGGCACCGTGCCTGGGACTGGCAAACGTGGCCCACGTCCATCTGCGAAAAAATCGAGCGGCGCTTGCGCGCGAACCTTCGGTTGCCGCACCATGTCGGGGAAAATCTCTGACGGCGGCTGGGTGCTCCTTTGGCCACGAAACCCAAACACCGCGACGACTGCGATCGCGCACAAAAGAAAAATAACGAGAAATCCGCGCAACATACTTAGTCCTCGTGCACGATCGTTATGTGTTGCCCGCCAGTTTCTTCCAGTAATTGGCGTACGCTCTCTTCGGTGAACCGCGGATCACGCGCCTCAATTGCCAGGAAGAACCCGTCATTCGTGACGCGGCTAAAGCGTCCCCAATTGAACATGGGATGATTCCACCTCGGCAAGCCGTTCATTCCCTGCCATGCAAAAAATGCGGCGAAAGCGGCGAAAAGCACCGTCAGCTCAAACATGATCGGGAAAAACGCTGGAACAGTCCAGAAATTCCAGGGCTTGCCATGCACATCGAGAGGATAAAGAAACGAGGACGGACCGAATTCAATGATTGCAGCTGTGAGGAATCCGGAAACCCCGCCGAACAAAACCCACCCGCTCAACCATGACTTTCCGAGTCCCATCGCTTGATCCATCCCATGGATCGGAAATGGCGAGAAAACGTCCCAGCGCCGGAAACCGGCATCGCGGACACGCTTGGCAGCCTCATAAAGCGCAGCAGCACTGGGATATTCCGCCGCCATTGCGTAAACCTTGTGACCGTACGGAGTGTTCATCGCGTGGGCTCCTTTCCGCCGGGAGATACCGACTGCGGAGTCAATTCGTGGTGCGGATCAGCCTCGGGTGTCGCGGTCTTCACCTCGGACATCGCGATCATTGGCAGAAAACGAATGAAAATAAGGAATAGCGAAGTGAAAATCCCGAGCGTGCCGATGTAGGTCCAGATGTCTACCCAGGTCGGATGATAGACTCTCCAGGAGGATGGCAGAAAATCGCGCACCAGGCCCCCGGCGATGATGATGAATCGTTCGAACCACATCCCGGCGTTCACGCACATCGAGACGAAGAACACAACCAGGATATTGCGACGGCACCAACGGAACCAAAACAATTGAGGCGACAGCACGTTGCAAAACAGCATGCCAAACCACCAGTACCACCAGTAAGGTCCAAAAATACGGTTCCAAAACGCAAAGCGCTCGTAAGCGTTGCCGCTGTACCACGCCACAAAAAATTCCATCGCGTACGCGTAGCCCACGAACGAACCGGTCAACAGAATGATCTTCGCCATCTTGTCGATGTGCTGCGGTGTAATGACATCGTACAACTTAAAGATGGCGCGCGCGGGAATTAGAAGCGTCAATACCATGGCAAAGCCTCCAAAAATCGCGCCGGCCACAAAGTACGGAGGAAAAATCGTGGTATGCCAGGTCGGAATGACTGACGTGGCAAAGTCGAAGGATACGACGCTATGAACGGAAAGAACCAGCGGCGTCGAAATTCCAGCCAGAAGCAAATATGCCATTTCGTAGTGACGCCAATTGCGGTTTGAGCCGCGCCATCCAAGCGCGAAAATTCCGAAAAGGAATTTCCTGATTTTTGTAGTTGCCCGGTCACGCAAAGTGGCCAAGTCCGGAACCAGACCGGTGTACCAAAACAAGACCGAAACGGTAAAATACGTCGATACTGCAAACACGTCCCACATCAGAGGACTTCGGAAGTTTTGCCAGATTGCCCAGTTGTTCGGCACCGGCGCGAGGTACCACGCCATCCAAAACCGGCCGACATGGATGCCCGGGAAAATAGCGGCGCAAATCACCGCAAAAAGAGTCATCGCTTCAGCCGAACGATTGATCGAAGTACGCCATTTTTGGCGAAGCAAATAAAGAATCGCGGAAATCAAGGTGCCGGCATGTCCGATACCGATCCAGAAAACGAAATTCGTAATGTCCCAGGCCCAACCAACCGGGATCTGGTTTCCCCATGTGCCGACGCCGGTAGAAATCAGGTATCCAATACAAAAAAGTCCGAAACTTGCCGCGCTTGCCGTGATAGTAAACGCTACCCACCACCATCGTGGAGCAGGTTGCTCCACAACACCGGAAATGCGCTCCGTGAGCCAGTTAAGGTTGCGCCGGTTCAGCACAAGCGGGACACGCCTGATCTGGCGTTCCGCTTCCTGAATGGTTGGCTGTTGTGCTGCTGCTCCGTCCATACTTATCGTGCCAATCCCCAACTACGCGCCGCTCGCGCCGCTCGCGGCAATTCAAAATCAAAAATCGAAACTCGAGAAGTCATTTACTCCGGCATCCTCTCCACAGCACTAGCCACCCCAATGTCCTTTGCGTCGGGCATCTTTGGATTTGGATTGCGAAGACGCGCCAGGTAACTGTTCCGCGTTTGGAGATTCAAATAGTCGAGCAACCGATAATTGCGATCCTGTTCCTTCATTTTTGAAACGCGGCTTTCGGGATCCTTAATGTCGCCAAAAACAATCGCGTCACTCGGACAAGCTTGAGCGCACGCGGTTGTAAATGAATCACGCGGAATGAGCGTATCGGCGGAGGCGCCGGCGCGCGCCAGCGCCGCTATTTTTGCCTCCTCGATGCGCTGGACGCAGAACGTGCACTTCTCCATCACGCCGCGCATCCGTACCGTGACGTTCGGATTTTTCTGCATCTTGATTATGTCCGGCGCGCCCTTGGTAGTCAGCGGCGCAAAATATTCTTCGTAGATATTCAAGGCGCCGACGATCTTTCTCTTGCCAACCGGTCGCTGATTATAATCGAAGAAATTGAACCGCCGTACCTTGAACGGGCAGTTATTTGAACAATAGCGCGTGCCGACGCATCGGTTATAAACCATCACATTGAGACCATCCTCACTGTGGATGGTCGCGTTGACCGGGCAGACTGTTTCGCACGGCGCGTTCTCGCAGTGCTGGCACGGCATCGGTTGATGGACAATTTCGGGATTCTCAGGCCAATCGCCACGGTCCTGATTAAATGGTTTCCTGCTGGCGTAATAACGATCGATGCGCAGCCAGTGCATGATCCGGCCATGTGACACTTGTAACTTTCCTACAACCGGGACGTTGTTCTCTGCCTGGCAGGCGACAACACACGCACTGCATCCGGTGCAAACGTTCAGGTCGATGGACATTCCCCATTGTTGCGGCGCCTTAAGCGGCGGATGCGTGTAAATACTCGCCGGCCGTTCCACCAGCTCTTCTTCACCGGGAATTTTCTTGGCGAAATCGTTATCCGCCCGGTAACCTTCTAAAGTCGCTTCACGCACGAGTCCGCGACCTTCGATACTGAACTGCTCCTGCATCAGGGAGAACGGATACGTTCGCCCAAGTTTCTTCACGAGGACGCTATCGATACCCTGCCCTCCTTTCACCGCGAAATACGGATTCGCGGCCGTGCGCAGGAAGTAACCATTGAACCCAGCTTGCCCCCTGATGCCCGGTTGTTTCTTGAGATCGCCGCCCGCGTACGGCAGACCGTAAAATTCTGGCATTTTGCGCGCCCACCCAAGCGGGATAGTAATTGAATTGTCGGCGTGGCCGGGGGACACCAGCGCGGCGATAACAAGCTCGCGTTTGATCGGCTGCCCGGCAGGAGTGTTTTCGTTGATTGTGATCTGTATCAAGTCACCGTTGAGTACATCCAGCTTCTTCGCATAAGCCGGGCTAATCAGCGCCGCATTATCCCAGGTCAGCCTCGTTATGGGATCGGGTAATTCCTGGAGCCAGCCGTTGTTTGCATAGCGGCCATCGTCCATCGAGTAGCTGCCTGTCAGCACAATCTCAGGTGAATCTGCCGTCGGCGGTGACAGCAGTGTCCACGAATTTTGATTCTGTGGGCTGCCCGCGTTCCCGTTAAAAGTCGCAGCCTTATCGCCAGGCTGAACATGTGCTGCAAATCCATCGTGAAGGAAACGCGTCCACGCCGTTTGAAAATCACCGGGCGGATTTGTAGACCGGAACGTTTCCTGAACCAGCTCTGGTCCGTCGACTTTCGGTCCGCCGAGCAGTGCGTTAAGCAATTCAATTTGCGAAAGACCGCCGAACACCGGCAGGATCATCGGTTGGATCGATAAGTGATCGCCTCCCGCAGTGAGTGCGTCTCCCCAGGATTCCAAGTAATGCGCCAACGGAATGTGCCACTGGCTTAGAGCGGATGTGGCATCCTCGTGATAACCCAGTCGCACAATCTCCGGCACCCTCTTTTGCAAGTCGGCCCAATCGATTGGGAGATTCGTCTGCCGATCTTGCACCAACCCGCGTTTCGCGTTGTAAACCGGATCACCGCCGAGAATGAACAGTTGCTTGATGCGCCCGTCGTTTACATCCGAGGCCAGTTGCGACATCTGTATGGTGCGTGGGTTGTTGGGAAGCTGCCGAACTATCAGTGTCTGGCCGAGGTTTTTCAGCGCAGCGTTGATCCCGTAGACAAGCATTTGTACCGCGACTGGTTGGCCTGGACCGGCCAGGACAAGACTCGCGCCGGGTTTTGCAAGAAGGTCACTCGCAGCTTCGCTAAGCCATCGCTCGTCGAAAGCCGCTCCGCTTCCGGAGTTTTGCGGAGCGCCAACCATTGCGGCCAGACCGGAATCGTTCGTGCTGCCGAGAATTTTCTTAGCGAGAGCATGCGCAAAAGCAGCAATTTGGCTCGCAGGACATCGAAGCCGGTGATCCGCCATTGCACCGGTCAGCGTGAAGTGATTCTCAACCACGTAGAGCCGATTCATGTTGTCCGCAGGAGATTTCACCCGACGGCGTGACGAGAATGCGCGCACCAATTCGAGATTGCCCTGGCCGCAATCGAGAAAATCACTGCCCAAAGACAGGATCACGTCTGCACGATCGAATTTCGGAATCAGCCGCGCACCGGTTCCGAACGCGGTTTGTGTAGCAAGGGTTTTTTCCTCACTCAGCAGGGGCTCGTAAACGCACCAGCGCATCCCGGGAAACATTTTTTCCAGTTCGCTGCGCAACCGTTCGCGTGTGGGCGAATGCGTCTCGTCAACAAGGAAAGCGAGCCCCTCGCCTTGCCGGCCCGTTAGCGTATCCCGAAGGGTTTTAAGATAAGCGTCAAACTCTGCGCGGTGGATGGTTTTTCCGTTGTGAACGAAGCGTTGGGAACGCGAGGGATCGTACAAATCGAGAATCGACGCTTGAACAAACGTGTCAGTCGCGCCACCACTGGCCGGGTGCAATGGATTGCCCTCGAGCTTGATCGGACGTCCGTCAACGGTCGTAGCAATCAGTGGAATTGCTCCGTTTCGACGCGGCATCGCGGTGGCGTAATAAAGAAACTTCCCTGGTATCGTCCATTCAACATTCTTTGTGAACGGAACCAGATGGAGTTCGGGCCTCCGGCAACTTGTTAGGCCAACTCCTGCCAGCGCCATTGACGCTCCCATCAGCTTCAAGAAATCGCGGCGGGACCATTCGTTGCCGTTAAGCTCTGCCGCGCCTGTCGGGAATTCTCGTTCCAACCATTCCCGAAACTCCGGCGTGTCACCCAGTTCGGCCAGGCTGCGCCAGTAACGCTTGCCCGTTAACGGTTCTGGCGGATGATGGAAAACGCGTTTCATCGGTGGCACCCCTGACAGTTCGTCGGCGGACTGACGTTCCAGTGCTCTTTCAAGGTCTCCCCAATTTCTGCCTGACTAAGTTTCTTTTTCTTCGAGAAATCCTCGCGCGCATCGTGCGGCTGCCCGTACTTCGCCACAAATTCCGCCGGTTTCACATCGTCTGGCTTCCAATCCAGATTGAAAACCTGGTCTTCGGGCCGCAAAAAATTCTCGGGATGGCGATGGCATTCCAGACACCACGCCATGCTGTGTGGCTTGGCCAGATACACTGTCGACATATGATTGACTGGGCCGTGGCAGCTAAAACAACTAATTCCGCGGTTCACATGCGCCGCGTGATTGTAATAGACGTAATCGACGGTGCGATAGATCCACACCCAGTCGACCGGATTGCCCGTTTTCCAGCTCGCCCGCACCGGCTCCAGTTTCGGATTATCTTTTTGCACCTGTGTGTGGCAATTCAAGCAGGTTTGGGTGTTCGGCACGTTGGAATGTGCCGCCATTTCCACAAAGCTGTGGCAATAGCGGCAATCCATTCCCAGTTGCGTCACGTGAATGTCGTGCGGAAACGGCACTGGCTGGATGGGCTCGTAGCCGACCTTCGTGTACTTTGGCGTCGCGTAATACCACGTCGCGGCGGTCAGTCCACAGACCGTAATAATGCCGCAAACCAGCAGTTTGAGCGGTATCCAGTTGGTCCAGCGTGGAAAGAAGTTGGCCATGGGGTATCACACAGACGCGGCTCCGCCGGGCGAGACCAGCCACCACAACAAATCAACGAACTCGAAATGCGGCGCGTTCAGACGGTGCAAAAGGGTTAAGGGTTCTTCTTCGCCTGAGGGGAAGCCAAGATTCTATAAATCTGTCCGCCGGTAGCAAAATAAAATTCATCATCAATCTCATACCGACAAAAGAACGTTCGGCTTTTCCGATACAGAAAAGCGAACAATTGGCAAAACTCATGACGTCAAAAGTTCGGCGACACGTCAAGCCTGGAAGCGCGACATTTGATTCTGTAGAGGAAGCTGCAAGCATCTTTGCTGCGGCATTCGTAGAACGTTTCATGAACTCGGCACGAATATGGCGACTGGTTTTCTTTCTGGCTGGATATTTCTTTGGCGGAATGACGCGTGCCGAAGATGCCGATCTTCTTTTGATGAATGGGAACATTTATACCCTCGCGGAAACGCAACCGAAGGCCGAAGCGATCGCCGTAAAGGCCGATCGAATCATTTTCGTTGGCCTGAATGACGACGCGAAAAAATTTCGCGCTGCGAAGACTGTCGATCTTCACGGTCGTACTCTTGTGCCAGGCTTCACTGATTCGCATTGTCATATCTTCGGGATCGGCGAGCGCGAAATGCGATTGAATCTAGAAGGCACAACATCACTCAAAAATTTCCTGGCCAGGGTGAAGGAGCGCGTTGGGGAAACGGCCCCTGGCAAATGGATCACGGGACGCGGTTGGATCGAAACGTTTTGGAAACCACCGCAATTTCCAACGCGCGAGGACCTCGACAAGATTGCGCCTGACAATCCTGTATTTCTTACGCGCGCTGACGGACACGCTTCAGTTGCCAACTCGGCTGCGCTAAGAATCGCCAAAATCGATAAGCACACGCCGGATCCCTTTGGCGGACAAATTCTGAAAACGCACGGCGACCCAAACGGGATGTTGCTCGATAATGCGCAGGATCTTGTAGCGAAAAACACCCCGAAATCCACTGAAGCGCAGCGGGAACAGGCGCTGCTGCTCGGAATCAACCGCGAGATCAAACTGGGCTGGTGCGAAATCCAGAACGCCGGCAGTCACAAAGAAGATATCAAGATTATTCAGAACGCGTTCGAGACGGGGAAAATCAAAATTCGATTCGTTAATGCTGTCTACGGCCCCGGCGAGGACGCTCAGAATTTATTGCGCGAAGGAGCCATCATCGACGCATTTAATCACCATTTCACTCAGCGGACGATCAAGGTGCTCTTCGATGGCGCGCTCGGCTCTCGCGGTGCAGCGCTATTGAAACCGTACAGAGACGCCTCAGAAACTTCCGGTCTTCTCAGGGAGAAACCAGAGGAGCTTCGGCCAATGTTTGAGGAAGCCCTTCGCCGTGGCATCCAGGTGGAAACGCACGCGATCGGCGACCGCGCCAATCGACTGATTCTCGATCTTTACGAGCAGGCGTTCAAAGTCGTGCCGCCCGACAAACGGAAAATTCGCGAACCGCGCTGGCGTGTCGAGCATGCGCAGATCGTCGATCCAGTCGATATTCCCCGGTTCGCCAAGCTTGGTGTGATCCCTTCAATGCAGCCGTCGCACGCAATCAGCGACTTGTTTTTCGCCTCAGTTCGACTTGGAATGGATCGTCTCGTCGGCGCGTATGCGTGGCAAAGCTTCATCAAGAGCGGCTCAATTATCCCCGGCGGCTCCGATGCGCCAGTCGAGCGCGGGGAACCAATGATCGAATTTTACGCCGCTGTTGCGCGCAAGAGCGTCAAGGGCGAGTCCGGCGAAGGTTGGCACCCAGAGCAAGCGATCTCGCGTGAAGAGGCGCTGAAGATGTTTACGATCTGGCCTGCGTACGCTGCATTCCAGGAAAAAGACAAGGGCTCCATCGAAGTCGGCAAGCTCGCGGATTTCACTGTCCTGTCTCAAGACATCATGAAAATTCCCGAGGCAGGAATCCTTGAAACACGGAACGAAATGACGGTCATTGGCGGTGAGATTGTTTACCCGCGCTGAGTGCGGCAAAGTTTAGATTTTGATGGACCACAAACACGCACACCGACTTCTCAGGGCAAGCCATCCGCGGATGGCTGAGTTGATCGCGCGCTCGCGCCGCTACAACATCACACCGTCACTTTCGATTCGACCATTCGATGCGCTTGCTGAATCAATTGCGTATCAACAACTGAGCGGCAAAGCTGCAGCGACTATTTTTGGTCGAGTCCGTTCTCTTTATCCAAAAAAGAAATGGCTCGCTCCCCAACAGCTTCTCGCAACGCCGGATGAAACACTTCGCGCCGCTGGCCTTTCGCGCGCCAAAACCGCCGCGTTGAAAGACCTCGCAGCGAAAACAATCGACGGGACCGTACCATCGGGCCGTGTTCTCATCCGAATGAGTGACGACGAGATCATCCGACGTCTCACCGCAGTGCGCGGAATTGGCCGGTGGACGGTTGAGATGCTCCTTCTTTTCGATCTCGGTAGGCCGGATGTCTGGCCAGTCGATGATTATGGTGTGCAGAAAGGTTTCGCCAAAACTTTCCGTCGGCGAAAACTCCCAACTCCAAAAGAGCTGATGAAGTTCGGCGAAAAATGGCGGCCCTACCGTTCGGTGGCTGCGTGGTATCTCTGGCGGGCGCTGGACAAATCAGAACGTTAAAAGGTTGAAAAATTAAAAACGTTAAGGAGCCAAACGGATCTCTTTTTGCTTCGCGTAACTTTCTTTTAACTCTTTTCACCATTTAACTTGCCCCTAAAGGCGCCTCTCGTTAGAACGAGCGTATTATGGCCATGATTCATGTTAACCGGGGTGCAACGAGTTTGGGGGTCTTTTCAGAAGAAGAAGTTCGCGAAGGTCTTGGGACTGGCCGTTTCGTTCCGACCGATATCGGATGGCGCGAAGGAATGGCTAGCTGGCAACCCCTCTCACGATTCCCGGAGTTGGGCGCCGCCGCGCCCACAGCGCCGCCTTCCCAGACTGCCGCAGGCGCGATACCAGAAGCTACCGCTCCGCGCGATGGTCTGCCGTGGGAGCATCGGCAAGAGCGCGGCTTTTTTAATGCGTTCGTTGAGACCCTGGTGATGGTGCTCACGAAGCCAGGCGAAGCATTCACGGTGATGAAACGCGAAGGCGGTCTAGGTGAACCACTGATTTACGCGCTGATCGGTGGATGCGTCGGCGGTATCGTGTCGCTTCTATACCAGCTCGGCTTGCAGTCGATGGGCTTCTTCGCCAATCGTCACGACACATTCGCCGCGATGGCTGGGACGGGCGTCGGCTCTGCTGCATTTATCGTTCTGGTACCGCTATTCGTCGTGATCGGACTGTTCATCGGTAGCGCGATTGTGCATGTTTGTTTGATGATCGTTGGCGGCGCGAATCAACCGTTTGAAACCACTTTCCGCGTCGTGGCTTTCTCTCAAGGCTCCGCGGGTCCCTTGCAGATAATTCCGATTTGTGGCGGCCTGGTCGCCGGCGTTTGGGGGCTCGTTTGCAACTGCATCGGACTGGCGCGCGCTCATAATACCGACACTGGCCGCGCTGTTCTTGCGGTTTTTCTCCCGATAATTGTTTGCTGTGGCGGCATAATGCTGATTGCGTTTATCTTCGGTGGGTTGGGTCTTTGGAGCGCCTCACAGCATTGATTTCCTGTCATAATGCGACTTTGCGTTCGTCGCCTTGCTCCGGGTGAAATCGATCACGAGCTAACCTGGCTAAGCGTTTCGCTTGTGTCGCTGGGCCTGGCGGCAGTCTGGCTAACAGTTGGATTGCCATGGCCGCGCTGCGCGTTTCATGAAATCACTGGTCTGCCATGCGTTACGTGCGGAATGACACGATGCGGGATGCAATTCTTTCATGGTCACTTCCTCGCTGCGTTGAAATGGAATCCGCTCGTGTTCGCCGTCTTGTGCGGCGTGATTGCATTCGATTTGTACGCTTTGGCCGTAGTTGCGATGCGCGCGCCGCGTTTACGCGTCGCGGTCGGACACGCGCAAAAAAAATACCTGCGAGGAATTGTCCTCAGCGCGCTGGTGTTGAATTGGATTTATTTGCTTTCGCACTGGCGCAATTTTTGACCCAGCCCAAGGGCTTGTAGCTGAGGGCGGCCACCTACAGTGGGAAGATTCACGCTACCACACGGTGCCGCGGTGAACGGCCGCGGCTACGGATGCGTGCCCCTGCTCGTGATTGAGCCAATTGGTATTTGGCAATAGCCAATTGCAAATCTACCCTCGCCCCATGCGGATTCTCGTCACAGGCGGCGCCGGTTTTATCGGCTCGCATCTTGTCGAGAAGCTCCTCACGGCCGGACATTCCGTCGTCGTTCTCGATGATTTCAATGATTTTTATGATCCGCGAATCAAGCGGGCAAACATTGCCGGATTCGCCAGGGACATAACCGTGCACCATGTCGATCTTCGAGACAGCAAGTCGGTGCGAGATCTCTTTCATCGTGAAAAATTCGAAGCGATCGCGCATTTGGCCGCTCGCGCCGGCGTTCGGCCGTCGATTCAATATCCAGAACTCTACTACGAGACCAACGTCGCCGGCACACTGCATCTGCTCGAAGCCGCGCGTGCGACGGGAGTCGGGCGATTTATCTTCGCGTCCAGCTCGTCAGTCTACGGTGCGTCAAAGACTGTGCCCTTTTCTGAGGATCAACAGTTGACTCAGACGCTCAGCCCATATGCTGCAACAAAAATTGCCAGCGAAGTTCTTTGCTCGACTTACTCACATCTCTACCAGTTACGCGTAGTAGCGCTCCGCTATTTCACGGTCTATGGTCCGCGGCAACGACCAGATCTGGCAATCCATCAATTCACCCGGCGCATTCACGCCGGACAGCCGATCGACCAGTTCGGCGATGGCACCACGCGCCGCGATTACACTTACATCGATGACGTAATTCAAGGAACGATGGCTGCGCTCCATTATGAAGGCCCACCGTTCGATATCTTCAATCTTGGCGAAAACGAAACGATCCAGCTGAAAGATTTGATCGCTGCGATCGAAAACGCGCTTGGGAAGAAAGCGAAAATCAACCAGTTACCGGAGCAACCAGGGGACATGCCCCTGACTTGCGCCGATATTTCGAAAGGGAGAAAACTGCTGGGCTACAATCCAATCACGCGGTTGAGCGAAGGGCTGCCG
Source organism: Candidatus Udaeobacter sp. (assembly GCA_036558805.1). Classification (GTDB taxonomy): domain Bacteria; phylum Verrucomicrobiota; class Verrucomicrobiia; order Chthoniobacterales; family UBA10450; genus Udaeobacter. Next base: position 14,210 of record DATBEX010000020.1, on the reverse strand, counting down.
AAGTTCGTCGACTGGTTTTTGAAATGGTCGAAGTGATTGCCGGGGCATCCTCAGCGAAGTGAAGGACCGCTCAATTGCGCAGATGGGTACGCTCGGTAGCTTCAATAATCGCAGGAGCAATTGCGAGGTCCCTCGCTGGGCTCGGGATGACACGCGAGAATATTGTTCGAGCGGCGTGGTGAATTCGCGCACTAATTGATGTCCATGGACGCACTACCATTCGAGCAACGCGCCTCTTTTATCGCGGGCCAGGCGAAGTCCGGGACCACACTTTTGGTGGCGTTACTCGATAATCATCCTGAATTGCTCGTGTTGCCCGAAGAAACGGCCTATTTCCCTACGGTTCTCACAAAATATGCGCCGCGCGGCCGGCGAGCGCAGTTTGATTACATGACCAAGCAATCGCTTTCAAACGTTCTGTTCGGCGGGCCGTGCAAATGGGGCAAACGGAACTATGCGACGTTCCCGCGCGAGAAATTTCTGGAGACATTTGAGCGTTCGGCGTTCGATCCGGAGAATGCGCAGGAAGATTTGCTTGTGCTGATGGCGAAGGCGTACGCTGCTACCCTGGAACGTCCGCTGGACACCATCGGGAGGTGGGTGGAAAAAACGCCGGCTAACCGCAATCACATTTCGGAGATTCTGCGGCGTTTTCCACATGCGAAAATTCTGGTCACGATGCGCGATCCGCGTGCCATCCTCGCTGCCCAGATCGCGCTGGAGAAAACAAGGCAAACAGGAAGGTTCTCGACTTATTACGTGATCGCTCACTGGCTGGTCGCGGCCCGACTGGCGAGGCGCGTGCGTGATGGTGTAATTCCCGGTCTGGTCGTGCCATACGAGCGATTGGTCTGTGACCCGGACAGGACGATGGAAGAAGTTTGCGCTTACCTGGAGATAAATTTCGCTCCGGAAACAGTGCTGACACCGACAAAAGTGGGCCGCTTCTGGAGCGGTAACTCGGCGGCGCGAATTAACTTTTCACAGATTAGTCCAGAACCGGCAACACGATGGCAACGGGAACTCACCGAAGACGAAATCGGATGGGTCGAATGGCATTGCCGCGACCTGATGCCGGAATTCGGCTACGAACCGAAATTACAACGGCGCGACGTGCGCTCATTTGTGCGTCCAATTCGTGGCGAACGTCCGCGAGAATACATTAAGTCACGCGCGTATTCGTTGCGCGACCAGGTAACAAGAACGGCGAAATGACCGAATAACCAACGACTTTGGGCTTTTTTTCCAGTGTGGCTTTCTGCGTCTATCGTCACCGGCAAGCCGCGCTTTGTGGTTCTCAATCGTTCGACTTGCAATACCGATTGAAACAGGCGATAATCTCCCGAGATGTCGGGATTCTTGTTCGGTTTTCCGAGCCTCCGTTTTCTACGACGATTCAGATTTTTCGATGCCACGGTGCGAACCTTTGCGCCCTGGCTGCTTCGTTTGTTGAGTGCGCAGGCTAGCGGTTTAAGACAGGTCCATTCCCGGCTCAACGAGGCGGAGTTTCCAACGGCGCCCCAGAGTGCCTGTAAATTGTTTGAGCGGACTCTGGATGATTGGCGCGCTGCGGACGGTGCATCGATCGATGCGCTCCGCCTATTTAACAATTGGATGCAACCTAAGGATCAACATGAACTCTTATTCAACCGGGAGACGCTCGCATCGTTCGCGCGGCGGTTCTCGACGCAGGGGCAATGGGCACACGCGTCATCAGCGGGGAGAAACGAAAACGCAAAAAAAGACATTCTGGCAGCGGATCGCCGCATTTTTTAGCAACGGCACGACGAAAGCCCCCGTCGCCGTGACCCGCAACGGCGCTCAGCCTTCCCGATCAACACGTAAACCCGAACGGATCGAAGTCACTTCGCCACGTTTGTACGTTGGCAACCTCTCCTTCGACGCAACCGAGAGCGATCTTTTCGAATTGTTCAACGGAGTCGGGCATGTCCAAAACGCGGAAGTCGTGAGTTATCGCCACAACCAGCGCTCGAAAGGGTTTGCCTTTGTGCAAATGCAAACCATCGACGAAGCGAGACGCGCGGTGGAGGAATTACACGACAAAGAATTCCTGGGCCGCAGGCTGGTAGTGAGCGGCGCCAAATCGGGCGAGCATCGCGCGCGCTAACGACCTAAACTATTTAATCGGGAGGGATCGCGCTTTTTTGTGCGCGGCTCTCCCGGTTTTTTTTCGTCACATCGGCAATACCCGTCTGATCGGTCCCGTCTCACCGACATCATTGAAGAACGGTTCTACTTCTTAATTTCCAGATAAGTGCGCCCCACCACGTGATTAGTTCCGGGCTGGAGTTCTTCGATACGCATTTGTTTCAAGAACCAGCGACCTTCAATCTTCTGCGCGGAAACTACTTCGAAACGTTTGGCCAGTTGAGCATCCCAATTATAACCTTCCATGCGCATCAACGCGCCGCTCGCCTTGTCAATCCATAGAAGGATATTGGAATACTGCGATTCGCGCGAGGGCGCGCGCAGCTGCAATTTCCAGCAATTACGAGTACGAACATTTTCCTCGCCTAAAACACGCGCCGCCGGCCAATAGAGAAACTTGAACGCCAAATCCCCGTAGGTCACGTTGGTGCCGCGAATATTCTGCTTGAGCTTCGAAGCGGCAAATTGCTCGGTGCCACCATCAGTCACCAGATCGAGGCGCGAGCTATTTTCTCCGAGACGCAACTGCAAAACTTCATTGGGATTTTCGAATGAATATCGAATTAGCGGTCCGTTTTGGAGCAGATAAAACGGAATAATCACATTATCCTGTCGAAGTTGTCCCTGAAGATCGATTTGCTGTCGCGACTCCATCATGCGTACGGAGGCGAGGATGTCCTTCGCCGAAGGTGGGGACTGCGCATCCGCCAGTAACGGCATCACCAAAGAAACGGCTAGAGCGAAATGACGAACGACGAATGTCGAATGTCGAAATAAGCTCGAGTGCTCAAATAACCAACGCCCGATCCAAACTTTTCGTCTGGTTTCGGTTTCAGGTTTTGTCATTCCTTCGACATTGGACATCGGGCATTCGTCACTAGCATCATTCCTCATTCCTGCTTTGTCATTGTGCGGCATTTGTTTATCAAAGGTTAACGATTAAAGCTTTAGGCGCGCTTTCGTTTTCATCGCATGGATCAGTCCATCTTTCATTTTATTAATCAACAATGGACGAGTCCGGCGCTCGACTTGTTCATGGCTGCCTTGAGCGATAGCGCGATTTGGCAACCGTTGTTCATCGCGATCGGAGTAAGCGCGCTCTTCCTTGGCGGATTTAGAGCGCGTGCATTCATCATATGTCTGGTCTTATCTCTGCTGATCACCACTCAGATCACGGGTTTGCTAAAGTCAGCCGTGAATCGCCATCGGCCCAAACAAGTGGACAACGTGCGAATGGTACAACTACAAAGGACGCGTCCGGCGTTCCTGACTCTATTCAAGAAACCGACTATTCGGTTTTCTGACTCGTCCGATCGCAGCCGCTCCGGACCGTCGTTTCCATCTGGACACGTGACCACCAACAGTGTGATTGCTGTTTTCTGCACGCTGTTTTATCGACGCCGCGGCTGGCTTTACTGGTTTGTCGCCGTAGCCGTAGGTTATTCCCGAATCTATCTCGGTGCGCATTGGCCCAGCGACGTCATTGCAACGTTCTTCCTGGCAGGCGGTGAAGCGCTTCTATTGCTCGGGTTGTTTGAGTTGATTTGGAGACGCGCGGGCCGAAAGTGGGCGCCGCAACTTTTTGCGGTCTATCCAAATTTGATTGCTGATCCCAATGATCAGGTGCAATCGCCGGGCGCACCGAAATCATCAATATGACAACGACTCGCGCTGTCTGGCTTTTTATCGTCGCGCTAACGGCGATTCGATTGTCAATGTTGGCAACGACGGACCTCGAATTTGACGAAGCGCATTATTGGTTGTGGTCGGAACGACTGGCGCCAGCGTACTTCAGCAAAGGGCCCGGCATCGCTTTTGCCATGCGGGCCAGTACCTCGATTTTTGGCCCGAACGAATTCGGAGTGCGCTTTTTTAGTCCCTTGCTTGCAGCGGGAACAAGCCTGCTCCTGTTTTATTTTGCTCGCCGATTGTTCAACGCCACTGCCGGGCTGTGGGCTGTCATCGCGTTGAACGCTACGCCGATTTTCAACATCGGCGCGTTCCTGATGACGATTGATGCGTTGTCGATTTTTTTCTGGCTGGCGGCAATGTTTACGTTCTGGCTTGCGCTGGAAAAAAGTCCGCAGTTCTCCTGGTATTGGCCGCTGACCGGACTGCTCATCGGGCTCGGATTTCTTTCCAAATACACCAACGCTTTGCAGCTCGTCTCGGTTGTGCTGGTTCTGGCCCTGGCACCCCGGCTCAGACACGAATTCAAGCGTCCAGGATTTTATTTACTGCTCGGCATGTTTGCACTTTGCATGGTGCCCCCGATCATGTGGAACGCGCGGCATGCATGGGTTACCCTTTCGCATCTTCGATCGCGCGGTGGTATAGAGCGCGGCTTTGGCTTGCACCCTGTCGAAGTTCTTTCGTTTATTGGCGAACACTTTCTGGTTTACTCGCCATTCCTGTTTCTGGCATTAGTGTGGGCAGTCATTGGAAGCTGGCGACGGGTAAACCAGCAATTCAAGGTTCTGTTCCTGATGTGGTTTGGGCTGCCGGTATTTCTCTTTTATTTGCTTCTTTCTTTGAACAAGGCCGCGGCGCCAAACTGGGATGGGCTCGCGTTCGTCGGTTTTGGATTACTGGCAATTTATTATTACTCGGACCGACTTGAGACGAGTGCCCTCCTTCGGTTCGGCGCAGCCATCGCGATACTAGTCGGGCTGACCATGAGTGCGGTGGCACTCAATACAGACTTACTGCGTCTGGTTGGATACAAGTCGCAGCGAAGAGATCCCAGCGACCGAATGCGCGGTTGGAAAAGCGCCACGAATGCGTTGGAAACCATGCGCAACGATCTCGAAACCAAATTGGGCAAGAAAGTTTTCCTCATTGCCGATGCCCGCGATCGGGCCTCGGAGATTTCGTTTTACCTGCGCAACAAACGCGCGGAGGGCCCGGGTCACCCGCCGGTATATATTCCCGAGTCGCAGGACATGGTGAACCAATTCTCGTTTTGGCCGCGCTACGATGAGTTTGTCGAGTTAAAGCCGGGTGCGCCGCGACCTGAGGGCGAAGTTTACACTGAGGAAAGCGGGATCAATTTGTTCGTCGGTCGCGACGCACTCTTCGTTCGAGAGGGCGAAAAGCAACGCGTCCCGCACAATATCCAGGCCGGCTTTCAATCGACGGAGCCGGTCGGCACGATTCAAGTGTGGCGCCACGGCAAGATGCTGCGAATCTGGCAGGTGTTCCTCTGCCGAAATTATCACACACTTCCACTATGAACGAAGTGAAAAGCTCGCCGGCATTCTCTGTGGTCGTGCCGCTTTATAATGAAGAGGCGAACCTGGCGATCCTGCAGGAAGAGTTACGCGCCGCGCTCAGCGGACTCGATTACGAAATCATTTTTGTCGACGACGGTTCAGTCGATCGCACGGCGGAGAAAATCGAAGCGTCCCCGAATATTCGAGTGATTCGCTTTGAAAAGAATTCCGGACAAAGCGCGGCAATTTATGCCGGGCTGATGGCAGCACAAGGCGGGACGATAGCTATCATTGATGGTGATTTACAAAACGACCCCGCTGACATTCCAAGACTTCTTGGCGAGATCGCAAGCGGCGCGGATCTTGTGTGCGGCTATCGCATCAAGCGGCAGGACACCCTGATCAAGCGGATGACGAGCCGCGTTGCGAACACTGTGCGCAGCCGATACACCAAAGACGGAGTACGCGATACGGGATGTACTCTTAAGGCAATGCGACGCGAATGCGTGGCCGCGCTGCTTCCATTCAAGGGCATGCACCGTTTCATTCCCGCGCTGGTTAAGTCAGCCGGCTATCGGTTAGTAGAAGTTCCAGTGAACCATCGGCCACGCCGCTTCGGCCAAAGCAAGTACGGCTTTGGGAATCGCGCTTTGCACGCCACGACCGACATGTTCGGTGTCCGCTGGCTGCTTTCCCGGCGGCTGAATTACAAGATTCGCGAGAAGATGTGATAGACGTAATCGATGCGATCCGTAGACAGCGCGTCAAATCGCGCTTGTCAACTTAGGCGCTCCCGCTAAGCTTGCCCTCCCGTACCGGGAATCTCCATGTCGTTGGCCAATTTACTCTCTGAACAGCAAATCATCCCTGAGATGAAGGCAACGGAGCGCTGGGCCGCCATCGTTGAACTAATCGATCTGCTCGTTGGCCTGGGCAAAATCAAAAAGGAAGACCGCGATCCCATTCTCGCTTCACTGAAGCAGCGCGAAGAAACAATGAGCACAGGGATCGGGTTCGGAATTGCCATCCCGCATTGCTCTTCCGACCGGCTTGAGGAAGTCGTGGCCGCGTTTGGAAGATCGACGACGGGCATCGAGTTTGATGCGCTCGACAACGCGCCGGTCAAGTTTGTCGTACTGTTCATCGTCCCAAAAAACCAATTTCAGACGCACCTGCGCACTCTGGCCTCGATCGCGAAATTTCTGAACGACCGGTCGGTGCGCGAGAGTCTGGCCAGCGCAAAGTCCGCCGAGGAAATTTTGTCGATTTTTCGCGACCGTTCGTAAGCTGTAGCCGGCGGCCTCTGGCGACACGGTGCGCGGGAATTAAACAGCTCAGCGCGGCGCCTCGCAGAACGAGGCGACACCGCATTCCGGCGAATTTTACCAATGGAGACCTTCCAATCACTTCTGGCAAAGAAGCTTTCCGATGCACTGGCCGCGGCCGGTCTCCAGAACGCAGGTGATTTAACGCCAGCAACCGATCCGCGCTTCGGCGATTACCAGACGAATGCCGCTCTGGTGCTTGCGAAACAACGCGGCGAAAATCCGCGCGAGGTTGCGGAGAAAATCGTCGGGCATCTTGACGTTGCCGATCTTTGTGAACCACCAGCGATCGCAGGACCCGGTTTCATCAATTTTACATTGCGTTCTGACTCAGTTGCCGAAAAGACAGCCGGCATCCTCGGCGATGAAAAACTCGGAGTTTCGGAGACAAAATCGTCGCATCGCATCGTGATTGATTTCGGATCGCCCAACGTGGCAAAACCGATGCATGTCGGCCACATTCGCAGCACCGTACTGGGCGATGCGTTGGCGCGGATCGCAACCTTTCTCGGACATGAAGTGATCCGGGACAACCACATCGGCGACTGGGGAACTCAATTTGGAATGGTGATCTACGGCTGGAAGAATCTCCTGGACCAGCAGGCGCTTCAGCGGAATCCACTTGCCGAGATCGTCCGCATTTATAAGGAGACGAACGCACTCGCCGCGAGTGATCCAAAGGTTCGAGAAGCTTGTCGCCAGGAACTGGTAAAACTGCAAGCCGGCGACAAGGAAAACATCGACATCTGGAACGAATGCGTGGCCTTTTCCATGCAGGACTTCGAGCACGTGTACGAACTACTCGACGTTCATTACGACATCCAATGCGGGGAAAGCTTTTATAACGATCGATTGTCCGCCGTAGTCGAACGCTTGCTCAAATCCGGGATTGCAGAGATCAGCGAGGGCGCAGTTGTCGTTTTCTTTCGCGATATTCCGGAGCTCGCGGACAAGCCATGCATCATTCGCAAGCGCGACGGCGGATTTAATTACGCCACAACAGACATCGCCACGGTCGATTATCGCCTCGACGATTTGAAAGCGGACAGCGTTTGGTACGTGGTTGGTGCTCCGCAGAGTTTGCATTTCAAGCAGATCTTCGAGATAGCCCGGCGACAGGGCTATAAAGACGATCTTCGCCACATTACGTTTGGCAGCATTCTCGGTGAGGATCGCAAATTAATGAAAACGCGCGCCGGCGAAAACGTACCGTTGCGCGAGCTTCTCGAGGAAGCGTGCAGGCGCGCGCGGAAGATTATCGAAGAAAAAAATCCGGATCTAAGCGAGGCCGAGAAAATCGATGTCGCCCAGAAGATCGGGATTGGTGCAGTTAAATACGCGGATCTGTCACAGTACCGGATGACTGATTACGTTTTTTCGTGGGACAAAATGTTGGCCCTGCAGGGAAATACGGCGCCTTATTTACAAAACGCATATGTCCGAATTCGCTCGATTTTCCGCAAGGCCGGCGAACCCGCAGCGAAGATCGACAAGTTAGCGCTTGGCAGCCCCGCCGAAATCAATCTCGCCAAACGACTGTGCCAGTTCGCGGAGATCGTTCCTCAAGTGCTGAACGATTTTCGTCCAAATATTCTGGCAAATTACCTTTTCGAGGTGGCTAATAGTTTCCATACGTTTTACGAAGCCTGTCCGGTCTTGAAATCGGAGGAACCGGCTCGCGGATCGCGGTTGGCATTGTGCGATCTTACTGCGCAAGTTCTATATCGGGGGCTCGACTTGTTAGGCATCAAAGTGCCTGAGAAGATGTAGCAACGTCTTGTCATTCCGAGCGAAGTCGGCGAATCCCTGGAATGTCCGTTTGACCAATCTACCGAAGGAGAAGATTGAGAGATGTCTCGACTTCGCTCGACATGACAAGGATCCCAACCTGCACTTACCGCTTGCAATTCAATCGCTGGTTCACTTTTTCGCAGGCGCGTGAGATCGTCCCATACCTCGATGCGCTGGGAGTAAGCGACGTATACGCATCGCCGTATTTTCAGGCGAGCCCGGACAGCCTGCACGGCTACGACATCACCAATCATAACAAGCTCAATACCGCAATTGGTTCGCGCAAAGATTATGATGCCTGGATCGCGGAGCTGCGTGCGCGTTCGATGGGCCAGCTACTCGACTTTGTCCCGAACCACGTCGGAATCGCGGAGCCGCTCAATCAGTGGTGGATGGACGTGCTGGAAAACGGCCCCGGCTCCAGATATGCGCCGTATTTCGATGTCGACTGGCAGCCGCTGAAGTCGGACCTTCACGACAAGGTTCTGCTGCCAATCTTGAGCGATCAGTACGGGCGAGTCCTTGAGCGCGGCGAGCTGCAAGTTCGATTTGAGGAAGGCACGTTTTATCTGCTCTACGGAGAACGCAAACTACCGATTGCTCCGGGGACCTATCCGTACGTTCTGGAAATCGCGTTACAAAATCTCTCCGAACAGAAGGAAGAAGATTTCTATGCCGAACTGCAAAGTATTCTGACTGCGCTCGAGTATTTGCCAAAACGTACAGAGACTGATCCAAAACGCATCGCAGAGCGCATTCGCGAAAAGGAAATTATCAAGCGACGCCTCGAACGCCGTTCCTCTGAGGCGCCACAGGTCCAACAAGCAATTGAAAAAGCACTGGCTCAAATCAACGGAGAGCCCGGCGACCAGCGCAGCTTTGATGCGCTGGACACCCTGCTCAACGCGCAGTCCTATCGATTGGCGTTTTGGCGCGTAGCCGCCGAGGAAATTAATTACCGTCGCTTTTTTGATGTGAACGATCTGGCGGCAATTCGGGTCGAGTTGCCAGAGGTCTTCGACGCCATTCACCGGCTAACCCTGGAGTTGGTTAGCGCAGGCGCAGTCACAGGACTTCGTATCGATCATCCTGACGGTCTTTATCTGCCACGCGAGTACTTTGACAAACTTCAGCAACGTTGTGCGAAAGCACTCGGAGTCGGAGTGCCTAAGGACGGGCGCGCGATTTACATGTTGGCGGAAAAGATTCTCATGGGGCCCGAAGCGCTGCGCAGTGATTGGCGCCTGCACGGAACCACCGGCTACGATTTTACCAATCAAGTGACGCTGTTGCTGGTCGATTCCTCCGCCGAAACGGAAATCACAAGAACGTTCCATCGTTTCATTGGTCACTCCATGCCGTTTGGCCACCTGCTGTATGCAAAGAAACTCCAGGTCATGAAATTGTCCCTGGCCAATGACGTCGACGTGCTCGGGAACATGCTTGATCGGCTTTCGGAGCAAAACCGATGGTATCGCGATTTCACGCTGGAGGCGCTCTCGCGCACGGTGCGCGAGACCATTGCTTGCTTTCCGGTTTATCGAACGTACCTGGCGCCCGGGGAACCGGTCACTGAGGAAGATCGACAGATTGTCGAGCGCGCAATCGCGGCGGCCAAGCGTCGTAATCCGGCCATGGAAGAATCGATCTTCAATTTTCTTCGCGCCGTATTGCTCTTTCGCTTTCCGCCAAACCTGGATGCGACAGCCCGCGCCGAGCACACACATTTCGTTTTGAAGTTTCAACAATCTACAGGCCCGATCATGGCCAAGGCGCTCGAGGACACTGTATTCTACATCTATAACCGGCTGTCAGCCTTAAATGAAGTAGGCGGCGAACCGCAACAGTTTGGATTAAGCGTTGATGCGTTTCATGAGCGTAGTCTGGATCGCAAAAATAATTGGCCGGCAGCCTTGCTTGCCACTTCGACTCATGACACCAAACGCAGCGAAGACGTACGCGCTCGAATAGTTGCGATTTCCGAAATCCCGGAGCTTTGGCGGCGCTCGTTGCAACGGTGGCGTGTTTCCAATCGTCGCTGGAAGCGAACCATCAATGACGTCGACGCACCGGACGCGAATGAAGAATATCTGCTCTATCAAACTCTGTTGGGAACGTGGCCGATGCAGGCGGACGGCGAACCGGAAACGGCGGCAACGCCGGATTACACCGGACGCATACAGGCGTACATGGCCAAGGCCCTCCATGAAGCGAAGATCAACACGAGCTGGATCCAGCCAAACGAAGAATGGGACGCAGCGATGCACGATTTCGTAGCTAAGATCCTGGACCCATCGGCACGGAATAAGTTTCTTCCGGCGTTCGTTCCAATCGCAAGGGAAATTGCGCGACTCGGCGCCGTCAATTCATTAACGCAAACACTGCTTAAACTAACGTCGCCAGGAGTGCCCGACATTTATCAAGGCAATGAGATTTGGGACTACAGCCTGGTCGATCCCGACAATCGGCGCCCGGTTGATTACACGTGGCATCGTGAAATGTTGGAGTCGCTTGCAACGGCCGATCCGCAGGATCTCGTGCGCACGTGGCCGGATGGCCGGATTAAGCTGTTTCTAACGCAGCGCGTCTTGCAATTTCGGCGCGACCACGTCGAACTTTTCAACACTGGAGAATACCTGCCGCTGACGCCGAGCGGAACCTTTGCAGAATGCTGCGTCAGTTTTGCCCGACGGCTGGCCGATCAATGGATTGTTGTAATCGCGCCGCGACTTTCTTCTCGGATTGGTTTTCCGTCGGTTGCGGACAATTGGAAGGACACGTTGCTCGAAATCCCCGAGCGTCTTTCGCTCAAGAATGCGCACGACCTTTTTACCTGTCATCCCCTTCCTGTTCGGGATCAGCGAGTGAAACTTGCCGATTCAATGTCGATCCTGCCCTTTGCCGTGATCACAAATCTGTAGGCGCTTCGCTCTGCGAAACGCGGCGCTGGCATGAATAGCAATCACGCGAAGCGTCGCCGGGAGGGCGACGGCTACAGGTTACGAGGTCGTCTTCTGAAAAAGATCGACAAGCCACCGTGCAAAGTTGCCAAGATTTGTTAGCAGATCTTCACCAAATCCGGCGAACGTAATCTGGGGAGACGCAAGAATGAGCATCACACTAAGTAGCGAGAGGTTCATCAAATAGATCACGACGAGTGAGAAGAAAGTACCCTGATCGCTGAGGTCGGTCTGATTCTTGGGAATCATCCAGCACGTAAACGTGAAATGGAATGCCCACGTCGCGCCGATAACGGCATAAAGCCACCGGCCATATGGTTGCATATTCACGAAAAGGCTGAATGCGCCGTAAACAGCGATTGCCAGAATGCTGTAGAGCGGGAAAAAATATGGCGCCAGCGCGATCCAGAAGTTGGCCTTGTTAGTAACTACGTGACCACCATCACGACCAACGCGAAACCGGCTCACGCGTCCACCCATCAACCAAACCCACAGCGCGTGCGTTAATTCGTGTCCAAAGACATAAATTAGGATTGGGCGCGGAAGACCGAAAAAAGCAATCAACCAAAGCACCGCGCCCAGAGAGAAAAACCAAAATTCTTCGCCCGCCCAGAGGCGTTGCGTAACCGCTGCGCGCGCGAACGCGGTAAAAAATGTCTGACTCAGAATTGCACAGATCGGCAGGAGGAAAATCGCGAAAACAAATTTCACCCAACGCGTCGGCACTGTGAGCGGATCCGACACTGGAACAAATGTCCGCGCCCGTGCGACGTTGCGCACAACTTTCCGGACACGCTTGGAATTGCGCTTCCCCCGGTTGTTTCTCGCTCCTCTTTTTCTTGTAGCCAAAGTTGCCGCAGATTACGCAGAGTTAGTCATCTAAAATCAAGACGGAACCGCGGACTATCCGGATCGCGAAAACAAAACTACAGGGCGGAGCCCTCCGCCTGCTGAAATCGAACAATCACCCAAACAACCGCAACTACGCGCGACCCATGTAGGCGCGGGTACGGGTGTCGATTTTGATGGTTTCGCCTTCCTTGATGAACAGTGGGACGTTGATCGTCATGCCCGTTTCCAAAGTCGCCGGCTTTGTCACGTTGCTCGCCGTATCGCCGCGCAGTCCCTCCGCGGATTCGGTTACCTTTAGGCTCACCGACGCAGGCAACTCGATCTGCACCGCTTTGCCTTCCGCATAGAGGACCTGTACGGAAAGATTTTCCACCAGATAATCTTTGGTGTCGCCGATCAGATTCTCCTGCAGCGTGATGGTGTCGTACGTCTCCGGGTCCATGAAATGATATCCGTTACGATCCTTGTAACTAAACTCGAGCTGCTTTCGCTCGATCTCCACCAGTTCCACCTTGTCGGTTGAGCCAAAGCGCACATCGGCGCTTTTGCCGGTGTTGATGTAACGAATGATCGCCTGAACGAAGGCGCGCAAATTTCCAGGCGTGCGATGGTGGACTTCGAGCACAATGGCGGCGTTGCCATTATATTTGATGGCCATTCCTCTCCGAAGATCGTTGGCTGCGGGCATGATTCCTATGAGGTGATTCGTTAAAAAGTTAGAACGTAACAACGTAGGTGTCGCAACGCTAACGGGGGACGCGAAGCTTACACGCACCGAGCCCAAGCGCAACCGTTTGGGTAACGCGTGCGCTCGGCTGGCCAATCGCCGCTAGAGCAACTTCAATCGCGTCAGATCTTGTGAATCGACAATTCCAACAGGCACGTTGTCATCATCAACCACGACCAGGTCATCGATGCGATGGCGCTCAAGCAAGTTCAGGACCTCAACAGCGAGTTTGTCTTTGTGCACCGTGACCGGGTTCAGCGTCATCAGATCTGCGACCAGCCGCTCGCCAATCTTCGGATCGAATTGAAAATGCCGCACAAAATCGCCGTGGGTGAAAATACCGAGTAATTTTTGATTTTCGTCTGTCACAACGGCAGCGCCGGCGCGCACCCCGGTCATTGCCTTTAGTACGTCGCGCACTGGTGCGTCGGTAGAGACAATGGCCATTGCCTCGCGCGGTCGCATCACCTGGTGCACACGTATGAGCATGCTGCGGCCGATCATTCCACCGGGATGAAACTTCGCAAAATCCTCCTTGTTGAATCCACGAGCCTCAAGCAACACCATGGCCAGCGCATCGCCGAGTGCGAGCATCACTGTGGTGCTCGACGTCGGCGCGAGATTTAACGGACACGCTTCCTGCTCGATGTTTACGTCGAGAAACAGATGAGCGTTCTGTGCCAGCGTTGATTTCGCGTCCCCGCACATGACGATGATCCGCACCTGGAAGCGGGCAATCGCCGGTAGAATACGGACCATTTCTTCCGTTTCCCCGCTTGCGCTCAAAGCAAGGACAACATCACCGTCCGCGATGACGCCGAGATCGCCATGCAAGGCATTTGAGGAATCGAGCACAACAGCCGGGGAACCGGTGCTGGTAAGCGTGGCCGCGATCTTGGCGCCGATGTGCCCCGACTTACCGACCCCCACTACCACGACTTTGCCTCGCGCATCGACCGTCTCCCGGATTAGTTCGACGGCTCGGGCGAAATTTTCGCCCAGACGCTCCCGTAATCGCTTGAGCTCAAAAATTTCTATGTCCAGGACACGTCCGGCCTTTTCAAGATAGTCCATCGAACTATATAATGTGGGCAGGCGTTGTGACGGGCAAGTCCGCGTGAGGCGGTTTGCGCGCCTCGAACGAAAGGAAAAAACATGAAAACATTAGTAATCG
>DATBEX010000019.1:0-16553 GCA_036558805.1 Candidatus Udaeobacter sp. | reverse complement strand
GCCTCATAAACCTCAGCCCACACTTGCAAATGCCGCCAGGCAAAACTGGCATCCTGCCCAAGAACGAATTCCCGAAAATCGCCGATATCGCGGCCGGGCGGCAGCGTGGGTTCGGCCTGCCGCTGAAAATAGGGGCCCTCGCTTGCTGAGAAGCCAAAGTTCCAGGCCTCGTTAGGCCGAAAACCAGCGCGAGCGCTGAAGGTCGGATTGTCGAAGCCGCTCTCAGTAACGTTCCAGGATTCCGGGCGAGATGAGAGTGACGCGTTTTTCATTTCAACCGCGTAGTCAAATCGATCCAGCCGTCCGGATAAAGAAATGCCACTCGCATAACTGGGTCCCCAGATTATCGGATTGAACGTATATTTCTTGTAGTAAAAAGGCCCGTAGACGAAATCGAACGGCGAAATCGGGGCGTATCTGTCCCGAATGGCGGTGACATTTTCATAGACTATCGGTGCGTCGACAAACGGGTTCTCCCACGACAGGTGCCGTGGGACCCAGTTGCCGACTACAGTGGCGAACTTGCCGATTTGCACCGTCAAACGGCTATCGTTCCAAGGCGTGAAACGCACCGCGAATTCGTCGAGTCGAATCTGCGCGCCGTGATCGGTGGGATCAAAACCGCGGTCGAACCGTGATTGCGCAAAGACATAAATCTGCGAGCCCACTTGCGCATCAAGAAACAAGGTTAACCGCGGATTGAAAAGCGTGTCTATTGTGCTGTCGATGAGCCCGGGCGCCGGTTGTTGGAAGTTATAGATCTCCAAATCGAGCGTGCCGCTCAATCGTGCGCGCACATTATCATGGAATGCTGAGATCGTAAGCGCTGTGTCGAGTCGGTCGAAATAATCATCGATATCAAAGGCGTGCGCCGTGCAGGCAAAAACGCACAGACTAAAAGCGCTTAATTTCATGCAACTGCATTAACACTGTTCGCAGTACGAAAACGCACTTCGAATTCGGTCCAGTCGTTTTCCGAACGAACCAGGCGCAAATCCCCGCCGTGCAGCCGCGCCAATTCGCGCGCCAAATTCAAGCCGATCCCGTGTCCCGACGCGGCTGAGGGAGTCGAGCGATGGTGAAATCTCTCGAAAATGTTTTCGCCAGTTGGAATTGTGCGGCCGGTGTTGCCGATAGTTAGCAAGACATGCGTGGCATTGATTTGTGTTCCGACCAGGATACGCCCGCCAGGGCGATTGTATTTTCGAGCGTTCTCCAGGACGTTTTGCACAACCAGCGACGTGTATTGTTTTTCGCCAGCCACGAAGAGGTCGGCAGGGAATTCTTTTTCTATCCTGACATCTGGCGAATCCGGGAGGGCGCTAAGATCCTCCAACCATTCATCGATGATCTGGCTGAGATTCACGGGTGCGGACGTAATTTGAAGATGACCAGCATCCATTCGCGACAGAAGAAGCAAATCGTCGATCACGCCAGTCAAGCGATGCGTCTGGTGGAGCAAACCCGAAAGATATTCGTAAACGTCCGGCTTGAAATCTTCGCGCGCCAGCAGTGATTCGATGCCGACACGAAGTACGGTAACCGGGCTTTTCAATTGATGCGAAGCATCGGCCGAATATCGAGTGGATCTCTCCAATTCCTCAGCGGTCGAGGCGAGCGCCGCTTCAGCGCGTTGTCGCTGTGCGCGATTTTCTTCCGAATCCAATGCGAGCCTCTGCACCGGCGCCGAGAACCTGAGAGCAACAAAATGACTTGCGACGAAACCCCCTAACAAGAGCAGCGCGCCGGCGCCTCCGATCTGCCAACGGAGACGATGAAGCTGAGCCATCGAATAGGCGAGGGGGTAAACGCTAATTTCGTAGGCAGGCGGAAAGAGCGAACCCGGATTAAGCCGCTTATAAAACAATAACTGCGAGGCTCCATCGACGTTGACACGAAAGTTATCCTGCTCCCGATCGGAGCTCCCAACCGCTTTGGCGACGTTTTCGCTCAGAGACGCCCGCGTAGATTTCGCCAGCGAAAGCAAATGCAACTGTCCGTTCACCCAGACACCACTTTTCATGCCGGTGCCGGTGTGTTGTTCACCGAGCTCAAGCGGTTTGAATCCAATAACGAGCGCTGAAATAACGTCGCCCGTGTCAGTCGAAAAGATCGGCACAGCGATCACTTCGTCGACAACTCCACCATCGGAAGCGCCGTTTCTCTGGATATAGCCGATTTGCTGCTTGTCAGGCAACCTGCTCAAATTCAGTTGTGTTTCTGTTTTTGGATCCAGCTCTCCCACATCGTAGGGATTTGGCGGCCTGATCACCGAGCCCGTGCTATCGAGAAAGCGATAAAATCTAGCGTGCAGCGATTGCGCTGCCTGCTCCGGTGGAGGTTCATCGCCTTCCATCAAATCGCGCAGTTCGTCCTTTGCGCTCGGATACAATAGATCCATCGCGTTGTCCTCGATGGCCGCATGGATTCGTGGTTTTGCAGCGAGCTTGTTGCAGCGATCTGCCAGCGCCGCGTGGCGCAACTCTTCAAGTCTGTGAAGCGAAGCAAGTTCGGCTTGAAAATTTGCCTGCAGATTTTTTTCGGCATCGGCGGTGACTTTGCGCTGCGCGAGGTAGAGACCAAGGGCCGTTAGCGTTGCCACGACGACCATCATGGCTGTGAACAACCGGGCTCGAAAACTTGCCACGCTTTCGTTCCTCGGTGAGCTCATGGAAAATCGACGTGTAATGTTTGGCCGCTTTTCAGCTCGATTGGTTTTTCTCGCGTGGTCCTGCTGTCAATCCAAGCCTTGAGCGTGTAGTGCCCGGCAGGCAGCCCGCTCAATCGAAAATGGCCGTCCGTGTCTGTCATCACAAAATACGGCGTATTCAAAACAAGGATCAGGCCGCGCATATGTTCGTGGATGTCGCAGCGCAATGTGACCAGCCCGGCTTTATCGAAAACTTGTGTCGGGACGGGACGTTCTTCCGGGCGATAACGGCCCAGATCGAACCGTTTGGCGGGCGAGTAGGAAAAAATGTTGTGATAAGTGTCGTCAAGGTTCGGGAATGCAACCTTGGTTCCAACCTGTATCGGGAGGAGGGCTGGAACGAACGTCAAATCCTTTTGCGCGACTTCCTTTGTGGAGAGCGAGACTGGTTTGGAGAAAGCACCGTCGAGATAAACCACCGCAAGCGGCGGTTGAGTGGACAGGACACCCGCGCGCGTAACGATTTCGTAGCGTTTCGCCTGAACCGGGGCCGAATGCGATTTTGGAAGCTCCACGCGTCCTTCGACGACAGTGCTCGCCAAGAGAGCAACGGGCGTGATGGAAAATACGGCGTTAAACCACAGCAACCCGCGCAAGCGCATTTTGGCCCTTAGTCTAGCAGGCGTTTTCGCCGGACGAAAGTCTTTGCGGATACGGCAACGGTGCTCGCGTGTTGGCATTCAGATCTTTCGACGAGCGGCTGCGATTGCCGGGAGCGTGAAGAAAATCGTTGCGATCAGGCTCCAGAAAATCCCAATTGCACACGCAATGCCAAGACCGGTAAGCGCCGGATTTTGCGCAAGGGCGAGCGAACCGAATCCGCTTACCGCAGTCAGACCCGCGAGCAGGACAGGCTTCAGAACGCCGGCAACATCATGCTCAATTTCGTGTGTCTTTTGCCAGACCAGTACAAGATAGATTCCGTAGTCCACACCGATGGCAAGCACCAGACGGAAGGAGAGCACATTGAGCAGATTCAAGTCGATGTGTGCCAGCTTCATTGAAGCAATCATTGCCCCGAGCCCGAACGCCAGGGTGATCACCTGGATCGTCCACAAACGGAGATCGCGATACAAAAGCGCGAGCAACGAGATGTCGAAGATCGCCATGAGCGCGCTGATGACCAAGAGTTGATGATGCGACCAGGGCAGAAGATCGGCCAACGCGTAGCTCCAACCTGAGAGAATCATGGGAACTCCAGGCACTGCCAGGTCGCGTTCCAGATCTTTGCTTTGGGCGTGCAGTAGGACCGGTTCGTTCGTTGTGACGAATCCCGTGGTCAACGTGGGATCATGTCCAAAGTAGCGATCGATCACGAACCACCAGGTCGAGGATTTGGGTAGCTCGGTACGCCAGTTTGGCAGGGAAGCGTTGGGATTCGTAAGTTGTTGCAAATCGTCAAGCAGCTTGAACGCCGGCATGAATGAATCGCGGCTGAATCCTTCGGTGTCCAAAGTTTGCTCCAGTGTCTCGCGTGCTGCTGTGAAATTGATCGCGCTCAACTGTTCCCGATTTGTCTGCATCCATTTGGGTGAAGGACAAAGCGCAGCGGGAGTAGAAAAGCTCTTGATCTTTCCAGCTGCCTGGAGATCTCGCCAATGGGCCACAATTTTCTGCCAGTAATCATGCAAATCCTGCGGATCCGCAGCACGCACAATCCCCAGCACGGGTTCCCAACGCACCGGCATCTTGCCCATGATTGTCTCGAGCGCATAACTTGCGTGAATATTCTTCGGTTGCAGTGACCGGGCGCTGGCTTCGAAATGAAGCGGTGGAACTGGCGAAAAGCCGATCGCGGTCAGGATCAACAACAGGGCAGTTGAGAAAAACAGCATCGGCGCGGGCTTTCGCACAGTCCAGCGCACATAATTTCTTACGCTTTCGAAAAGCCAGTCATGCCGAATAGCCGCCTGTCGCTCCCGAACAAACAAGAACAAAATCGAACACATAAAGAGTCCGGCTACGAAAATGCCGATCGCAATCAGCACGCCCAATTCCGAGAAAGCCATGGAACCACTTAGCACCAACGCAAGAAAGCCAACGGCTGTCGTAAGCGCACCAAAAAAAACCGCGCGTCCCAGTTTTGCTACGGATGTCGCGATTGCCTGGCGATGCGGTTCCCCATCGGAACGCGCCTGGTGATAGCGCCCGATAGTGAGAATCGCGAAGTCGACTCCCAGACCAACAAGAATCGCGCAAAATCCGACGCTGATCATGCTGAGTCGCCCGAAAAAGAGTTGCCCGAGAGTCAGCGCCACGAGGCACGAAAGGAGAAGACAAATAGCCATCCCGAGCAGCGGCAGCCATCGACGAAAACCGACAAAGAAAATTGTGCTCACCAGAAGAATCGAGGCAAGCAGGGTCGCCAGAACGTCGTAACGCATGGTCAGTGAAATTTCTGATGCAAACGCGGACCGTCCGGTCACAAGAATCCGCAAGGGCCCGCCATTCCATCCCTCGGCGGCGATTGAACGAAACTTGTTTACCTCGCGCATCAAACGCTGAGATTCGAACGCGCTGAGAGACTGCTGATTTGTTACCGCCAGGAAAATTCGCATCGTGCGATCCTGCGATACAAGCGGTTGCTCCTGCTCAATGATGGTGCTCTCGGCGAAAGGCTTCAGCGCCGGCGCAATGAGACCGAGGGGATCGAACGAAAGCTCAAACTGCGGCCGCGGCGAGCCTGCTTCAATCTGTTGACGCAAGCGTTGAAGACGATCGCGAATTTTCTCCGGCTGCAGCGCCAACATGGTGTCGCGGAAAGCGCTCGGTTCCAGATTGAGAAGCAACGGCACAGCAATGGATTGAAGATCCCGAATCCCCTCGGGCGTGGCCATCGGCGAATCCGCGAGCACGCGTATGCACCAGGGCTGTTGCCGCAGTTTTTCGGCAAACACTGGCGCGAACTCCTCCAGCTTATCTACGTCGTTCGGATCGCAAACCAGCGCGAAGGTTAGTTCCCGCGTCTGCTCAAAATCGCGATCGTAAATCTTGAGGCCTTGAACCGATGGAAATTTCCCGGGCAACACGTTGAAGATTTCTGAATCAAGTCGTAACGACGTAGCGAGAATTGCGACGCAAGCGACGCTCAATACAGCCACGCCGCACCACACCAGCGCGCGTCGCTCGGTTATCGTTCGGGCAATGAAATCACTGATCCGCATGAACGGCGGTAGTGTTCTGTAATCGCGGCGGCTTTACAATCACCGAGCTAATTCTCTCGTTAACACCGGCCATTGAGGTTGGTGATGATGCAGAATTTTCGATTGAGCCGTTTTCAACGGCTTCTCTGGATGCACTAGGAAATAAGCCGTTGAAACGGCTCGCCACGCTGGCGACACCAGAGGCACCGGCCTCAAGGCTGGTGTTATTTAAAACCGAAACAAAAACGTCTCGTTGCCCGCGGCGTATTGCAGGGTGTTTCGATCAGGGGCGTGAAGGAATTGATCGCGTAACCCGAGCCAACCGCGTAATTGGGGCGGGGCTTGTGCAACGGGGCCGGACCATCCCTGACGCGCCAATCCTCCTTTGACTGATGCGAATGTTGAATCCTGCCGCACTGAAAGCAGCGGTATGCCCGGCCCTTTGGAAAAGGTCAGTTCGAAGTCACCGGCTTTAGAAAAACGGACGAGCACCTCGCCAACAAGCGTTGTCTTTGGCGTCCGATACATCAACTGTCCGTTTTTAGTACTCCATCCTGTTGTTGGCTCAGAAAACTCGTGGTGCGATACAGTTGCGCAACTTATTATGCAGAACAAGGTAATCGCCGGAAGAGCCCAAAATCCTGTAGCCGCGGCCCGGGGGGCCGCAACGAGGCTCATGACATCGCGCCAGCCGCTTCAGCAGGCGCTGGCACTTCTTCTTTCTCCGGCGCGAATGAGATGCGCGGTGAAAATCCGAAAAACTTCTGCGCGTACACAAAAAAGTAGAACAGCCACATTCGCCACTTGATCGCAAAACTTTTGCCTTCATTGCCGGCCAGCACGGCATTTACCGCAGCAGCGATCTGCATTCTATCGGTTGAATTCAGGAAGACTTCGAGAAATTCCCTGCTGCGCTGGTACCACGCCGTCACAACGGTAAGGTAAGTGTCCATGATCCGGTTTACGCTGTGGCAATATTTTGCGAAGAGTTGGCCTCGCTTCGATTCGTCGCGTAAAACCGCGTCCAGGAGCGATTCGCCAATATGGAAGCGTGGGAATTTTTCGCGCTCAAACACAATCACCTGCCTGCCCGCTTGCGCGAGCAATGTCGCTGCAGTGCTGCCAGCCGGCCCGCCGCCAATGATTGCAACATCGTACATCCCGGCGCTCATCCCTTGAGAATAGCAAATTATCCAGATTTTGGTAGGAACAGTCCGCTGAACTCCCAGCTCCGATGCAGGGCGTACCTGCCAATTTGTGCTAACTTCTGCGCCGGAAGATGAAGTTGATCGATCGATTTGTTAGCCGCGAACTGATCGTGAACGTGTTGTTCGCCATCGCGGTGCTGAGCCTTGTCCTCGTGGTCGGCAACATTTTTCGCAAGCTGCTGCCGTTGCTGGTGAATCACGACGTGCCGATGGAATATCTGATCACCTTCATCGCCTATGTCTTGCCGTTTTCGCTCATCTTCACAATTCCCTGGGGATTGTTAACGGCGATCCTGCTCGTATTCGGACGGCTTTCCGCGGACAACGAATTGATCGCGCTCCGCGCAAACGGGATAAGCGTGCCGCGTGTGTGCGTTTCGCTTTGGGGCGTCGCAATCATCTGCACTGCGATCTGTCTCTGGCTCAATGTGCAGGTTGCCCCGGCGGCACAGGAAAAATTGCGAAGCACGATTTTCGATCTCGCGACGCGAAACCCAATGGCGCTCTTTGGCAGCGATCAGGTGATCGATCAATTTCCAGGACGCAAGATCTATGTTGGGAAAAAAGAGGGAAACAAGCTTGAGAACATCACTGTGTTCGAGCTCAACCAGAACTCGCTGCCGGTGAAGGTGACCTACGCGCGCACGGGGATGCTGGAGGCTGATTTGGCGAACAAGCAGATTCTCATGCACCTGTATCAGGCGCGTTACCAGGAGCGTGACGAAAAGGACCCCGCAAATCTGCGGAAGATTCGGGACGGAATCAATATGGTGGAAGGCACTTTGCCCATCAGTCTCGATGAGCTCTACGAAAAAGAGAAAAAACGGCCGAGCCGCTCCGCATTGTCGATCGAACAATTGCTCGACCAATTGAAGAGCGAGGACAGGCGGGAACGCAGCGCGAGCCGAACTGAAATCAATAAGCGGTTTTCATTCCCGTTCGCCTGCCTTGCGTTTGCGATAATCGGGGTTCCGCTTGGTGTTACCGCCCATCGCCGCGAGACCTCAATCGGGTTCGCCATGGGATTAATCGTGGCCACCACCTATTTTCTCTTTGTCATCATTGGCGATACGTTGCGCGGAAATCCACACGCCCATCCGGAGTTGCTTGTCTGGTTTCCGAATGTTCTTTTCATCCTGCTCGGTGTGCTTTTGTTCCGGCGACTGGCGCGTCAATAGATCGCGCCACGGCGTGCTGGAAGAATGGAGTAAGGGAAGAGTGGTGCTCCTCCTCCTCCTCCTCCTGTGATCTAGGTTTGTGTGCGACGCGATTTTCCTGTCATCCAGAAAGACCTATCCAGGAGTTCAAGTCGAATCTACCCGCGCCCGGTTCATTCTGTGGAAGTTCGAGGCGGAGCAACGCGACTCCGTTCCAATAATCATTGACTAGCGGGGTAGCATTGACGCTCGGAGTCCGTTCTCATGATCGAGCGCTTGTTCAAACTCTCTGAAAATAACACTGACGTGCGCACGGAAGTGCTGGCCGGTGTCACTACGTTCCTAACGATGGCTTACATTATTTTTGTTCAGCCGTCGGTCCTCTCTGGGAAAATGTTCGGCGCGGACACGGGCATGGATTTTGGCGCGGTTACCACGGCGACGTGTCTCTCCGCTGCGCTGGCCACGGCGATCATGGCGATCTACGCGCGTTATCCCATCGCTCAAGCGCCGGGAATGGGTGAAAATTTCTTCTTTGTATTTTCGGCGCTTCCGGCAGCGACGGCGGCCGGCTTTACCAACGGATGGCAGGTGGCACTGGGCGTCGTGTTTGTTTCCGGGGTTCTGTTTCTAATTCTCACCGTGATCGGGTTGCGGGAGCTGATCTTCAATTCTGTCAGCCCAAGCATGAAGAATGGCATTGCCGCAGGGATTGGGCTTTTCATTGCGTTTATCGGATTACAGCAGGCCGGTATTATTATTAAAGACCCGGCCTCGGCGGTAAAATTGAACACTCATTTTGCATCGCCGGATTCGATTGTGTTCTTCGTTGGCCTGTTGACCACGGCGGTCTTGCATGCCCGTCGTGTGCGGGGCTCAATTCTCTGGGGTATCATCGTCGCGACGGCGTTGGCATGTTTGCTAAAGATTGTGTTGCTACAGCTGCCTGCTGCCATCTTTCGCGCGCACGACGTGGCAGCGTCGATGCTCAACACGCGCTTCGAGTTCGCGAAAACAATAGTTGCTTTGCCGCGATCGCTTGGCCCGACATTTCTAAAAATGGACGTCGCACATGCAGTCACGATTCAGATGTTGCCGTTTGTCTTTGTGTTCCTCTTCATGCTGACTTTCGATACCATTGGAACATTGATCGGTGTGTGCGAGCAGGCCTGTTTAATGCGCGACAACAAGTTGCCGCGAGCGAAACAGGCGATGGTCTCTGATGCAATCGGCACGGTGGCAGGCGCCGCGCTGGGCACGAGCACGGTCACCAGTTTTATTGAAAGCGCTGCCGGTGTAGAAGCAGGGGGACGGACAGGGTTGACCGGTCTGGTTGTCGCCGCGCTTTTTCTGCTTGCGCTTTTCTTTAGCCCGCTGATCGCAATGATCGGCGGATATCCGCCCATAACCGCGCCGGCGCTCACGATTGTCGGCGCGATGATGATGCAAAATGTCGCCAAGATTGAATGGAAAGATTACACCGAATCGATTCCAGTGTTCCTGATCATCATTGGAATACCGTTGTCGTATTCAATTGCCGATGGCCTCGCCCTAGGCTTTATCAGCTACGCAATCATCAAGGCTTTCAGCGGTCGCGGTCGCGAAATCAGTTGGCTGACCTACACGCTCGCGATTGTGCTGGTGTTTTATTTCGTGTTTGTACGGAGTCGAATGTAGCCACGGCGCTGTCTCGCCGTTCTAAGCAGGCGACAGCATCGGATCGACTCGGCACAGCGAGGCGGCTACAGCATTTGTGAATTCCGATCTGGACGCCGCGAGTTTGCAGTAACGGCTTACCCGCAGCCACGGCAGCATTGCGAAACTGGCTTCTATGCTTCCTCCGGCTCAGCGTCCAGCGAGAGCGAGGGTCTGACGGGCGAACGAATTGGCCGATGTTGGAACACCGGGGCGCGTGTTGAAAGCATGTCATAAAGAAACACGCCAACGCAGGTCAGTAGCAGGATCGATGAGTAGGGTCGAAGACCGTTGAGCACATCAATCGTCCGAAGCGTGGGATCGAGTTTTTTATCAATCAGCATTACATGCACAATCATCGCTGCACTCGCCGCTGAGATGATAAAATGAATAATGCTCAATCTGAGACTGATTCCCAGGGCAACCGCGCTGACCGCCGCGCCCCATATCAGGTAGCGCTCATGCATTTGACCTAACAACGCAAACATCACAAGCCACGGCGCGGCAATCGCGATCAGAACTCTGGGATCCCGATTACGAGTATGCCGTGCCGCACCGTACGCACACAGGGTGAGGGCACCCAGGTAAAGCAAGCGCAGCGTCCATTGCAACGTGAGAGACAAATGCAACGATCCGACATCAACCGACCAGAAGGGATCTTTCAGCGACCAGCCAAGATTGGAAAGAAGCGACGCCAGGTTATGACATGAACTAATGAAAAGGTAGGGATAATGCTCGCTGCCGTAGATAAAACCGATTTTCAACCAGGCGAAGCTTCCGCCAGCAACGGCCCCGATCACAAATGCGGCGCATCCGCTGATACCGCCGATCCAGGCGCCTTGATGTGACAATTTATATCGCCAAAGGAATAACGAGCCAGAGACCGTGACCGCAACAAGCGCGACCCATGCCGCCGGGGTGCGGAGCAGCCACGGCGATGCGATCAGGGCCGCAGTCGCGGTGAACCCTGCGAGCATACGCAGCGCGCGAGTCCACCTCTTTTGCCACAATGGCCAAAGGACAAAAAATGGTGCAACGAATAACAGTTGCCCTTTGAACATTGCGCCTGCGGCGAACAGACAGCCGCATAAGAACCACCGATTTTTCAGCGCTGCCAGCGCAGCGAATAAATAGAAGGGGAGGATCCATACGTCCCATTGCGGCCAGCCATGTGCGTCAAGAATCATGGAAGGCTCAAGCCATGCCACGCTAGCCGCAGCCAGGCCGTAGATTGAAGCGCGATGTTGAAGCCAGAAGCTACTAGGCAAGCGCGACTGCGTTGGGCATGACTGTCGCCGTAAACACAAGCGAACCAGAAAGAAGATCGCCACCGCCGAAAGCAGTTCACATAACAGATTGATTTTCAGCAATGGGTTCACCAGCTTGGGGTGTCCGTCGTCTACGCCGGGGAATTGGTTCCGTACCTCCCTGGCCCAGATTGCCATTGCCAGAAGTCGCAACGGAGGATAGTCGAGACCATAATCCTCGTTATACGCCTCGTGCTTCACGCGATCGTAGAGCGCCACGTAACCGCGCCAGAACCCCGTCAACGAATTGGCAGCAGCCTCGTCGGGTGATAGCCGGCGCGCCTCCTTCATGGTTTCGCTGCCCCAGTAAAAGGCATTGACGATGTCATGCTGATAACGCACGTGTCTTGTGCTTTGCCCGATCCAGCGGCGCAGTTGCACGCCGCCGAAAAAAAGAACGACAATCAGAAGCGTAAACAATGCGCGCCGGGCAAATTCGCTAGCGAACAGGTGTTTAAGAAATGCCCGGCTGACCATTTGATACCCGTAACGAAGACAACGATTCGATAAGATTGGTTACAATGATTCCCTTTGGTTTTCCCTATTCGCCTGCCGATTTACCAATAGCCGTATGAAATTTGAGATTCAACATGAGAAATCGCTCCAGCGTAGGATTCGAACCTACGATACAGATCCGACTTCAACAGACGCTCTCGAATCAGACGGGCAGACTTCCAGTTTTTGATTTCGCGCTCGCAGCACATGGCGGCGGCCCCTATCGGTATGCTCTTCGGACCACAACAGAGATTTTGTCGGTGCGGTTGTGAATGGCAATCCGAATTGCAAGGTTGTCTGAGTGACCGACGTAGAAGCGGCCAGCTGGATTTTCAAGGATATATACCGAGAACATCAATATTGGCTCCAGCGGTAGGATTCGAACCTACGACCAATCGGTTAACAGCCGACCGCTCTACCACTGAGCTACGCTGGATTTTCCTTCTCTCGCGGCTGCGGAGCATGAATTTTGCCCGCGCGATCTGCAACGGCAAGTGCTTCCTTGCGCACAAAAATTGCCGCTGGAAACAGCGGCTGCCACAACAAAATCGTTCGCTACGAAAAATTTTTGGTTGCGGGGGCGGGATTTGAACCCGCGGCCTTCAGGTTATGAGCCTGACGAGCTACCAGGCTGCTCCACCCCGCACTGCGAGGATAATTTCGATGGCGATTCCGCGCAAATCGAAAATGCAGCTAAACGGCAAAGGACTCGTGTTTGCTTTTGCGGTCACCGCGATTTGGTTGATGCGTGAGCGGCAAAATTCTCGTGGGCACAGCCAGCTGGTCGGATCCCGGTTTTGTCGAGCGCTGGTATCCGAAAAAAATGCCGGCTGGCGAGCGGCTCGAGTGGTACGCGCAGCATTTTGAAATGGTCGAGGTAAACTCGACATTTTATTCCGTCCCCGAACCGAGAATGGTCGAGCGCTGGTGCGCAGCGACGCCGAATGATTTCACGTTCGACGTAAAATTGCATCAGCTGTTCTCGTTCCATTCCACACGTGCAAAGCTGTTGCCGCCGGATCTACAAAGACGCGCAGAAACCGATGTGCGCGGAAACGTTAGATCGACGCCGGATCTGCAGGACGCATTGCTCAAAATTTTTCTGCGATCGATTTCTACTTTACGCGACGCGGAAAAGCTTGGCGTCTTGCTCTTGCAACTGTCGCCCTCGTTTTCCCCGCGGAAACATGAACTCGGCGAGCTCGAACGATTGATCGAAATGCTGAGCGGCTACGAACTTGCGATCGAGTTTCGAAATCGCAATTGGGCAATCGGCGATCAACTGGATTCGACAATTGATTTTTTGCGAAAACATCACGCAATTTTTGTGAACGTGGACGCGCCCGTATCCGACCATTTCATGGTCATGCCGTCGGATGTGGACGAGGTGACGAACTCACAGGTGGCATACCTGCGGCTGCATGGACGGGATGCAAAGGCTTATGTCACCGGCAAAACGGTCGCCGCGCGGTTCGATTACGATTACAGCGATGGTGAAATCGCAGAAACCGCAAAGCGCAGCACAAAACTGGCGCGAGAAGCGCGCGAGTTACACGTGATCTTTAACAATAACAATCTCGATTACGCTCCGCGAGCGGCGCTTCGTTTGCGCAAGGCGCTGGGTCAAATTGTCAGGGTACCCGCCCAGACACC
The DNA here is from genome assembly GCA_036558805.1 of Candidatus Udaeobacter sp. Lineage (GTDB taxonomy): Bacteria > Verrucomicrobiota > Verrucomicrobiia > Chthoniobacterales > UBA10450 > Udaeobacter. The sequence goes on along the minus strand of DATBEX010000019.1, from coordinate 3,185 downwards.
CGAATTGTTTTAGTTTAAGCTCAAAAGTGCACGACCGACGTCCGTCCCCAGAATCCCCGGGAGATTATGAGTCTCGATTACCAGGGCCGCTTGCGCGGCTGAAAAGCTGGCTGGTAGCGCATCACATGACGCTGATGACAATAGCCGACACGCCGCACTCCATAGCTCTAGGATCGGCAATCGGAATTTTTTTCGGATTCACACCCCTGTATCCGCTGAAGACGTTGCTATCGATCGGCACCGCATGGATTTGCCGATGCAACAAGATCGCTGCTGCGATCGCGGTTACACTTCACGATGTTGTAATCTGGGCGATGCCTGCGATCTATCTGGCCGAATATCAATTGGGTTGCTGGAGTTTACAGCGCTCGCCGGCACAGCGTGTCCATTTTCGCCAGTTTGGACTCCGCGACTATGTGCATTGGCATGTATTTTCGCGGGTCGTCTGGCCGACATTCTGGCCTGCGTTTGTCGGTTCTCTGTTTCTAGCGATTCCTTCGGCAATCATCATCTATTTTGTAATGCGGTTACTGGTGAGCAGGGCGCGAACAGCCGGGAAAATACTGCAGAGCGGGCGCTGACCGCGGCGCTTCCGCAGGTTCAGTACGGTTGAGATCGACGCCCTCGCCTACAAGCCGTTTGCGAATCAGGATGCGCCGAATAAGGTGCTCCGGTTCGAGAGGGTCGTTATGCATTTATCACGTCGATTTCTTCTGGTTTTTTCCGCCTTTCTTGCCGGCGCCGCGTTTGTCCGCTCGACCGCTGCCGCAGAGGCATATCTCATCGCCGATGCGCAAACGGGCTACATTCTGGAAGAGCAGGACGCGAGGAAGAAGTTGCAAGTCGGTAGCCTCACAAAAATTGCGACTGCAAGTGTGGTTCTCGATTGGTCTGAGCGAAGATCAGGCGATCTGAATCAAGTGGTCACGATCCCGCAGGAAGCGTTTGTCGGCACGCTGGAAAACAACATTGGCTTTCAACCAGGTGACAACATTACGCTGCGCGATCTTCTCTACGCTGCGCTCGTCCAATCTGATAACATTGCGGCCTACACTCTCGCCTATCACGTTGGCTCGAAGGTAGGTTCGCTTGCCCCCGACCAAGCGAGCTCGAGGTATACGCCGGTTGACGCGTTTGTCGCCCAGATGAACGCGCTCGCCAAACAGTTGAAGATGGACCGCACACGTTTCGTGAATCCGCACGGCGTCGATTACAAGGTCAAACCGCTGCCGTATTCGACAGCCGAAGACATGGCGCGTCTCACACGTTACGCGATGAACAAGGCCAGTTTCCGCTTTTATGTGTCGCAAAAAGAACGTCAAATCTCATTCGATCGAGGCGGGGTTCGATTGAATTACGTGCTTCGTAACACGAACGAGCTCCTGGGAAAGATGGGGATTGACGGAGTCAAAACAGGTCGCACCGCGCGATCCGGTGATTGTTTGATCCTGTATGCCAATCGTCAGGCTGAAGTTGTCCGCCAGGGACAGATGGAAACCGTTTACCCGCGTCATTTGATGGTGGTGTTGCTGGGGAGCACGAATCGATTCGGCGAAGGAACAGCGCTTTTGCAACGCGGTTGGCAGCTATACGACCAATGGGCTGCCGGTGGACGCATGGCCGATTCAAAGAAAATGCTTTAGGTCGCGAGAAATTTCGGAGTTGATCGTTGAGTTGTAAAAATGAAACCGCGAATCGGTGTCCTCACCAGCGGTGGCGATTGTCCGGGGCTTAACGCCGTCTTGCGTGGCGTTGTGCTTGCATCCGAGAAACTCGGCTGGGAAGTAGTTGGTTTTCGTGACGGATTCGAAGGGCTTCTTCCTCCTGGCGATCACGTCATTCTTGATCGCCAAAGCATCAACGGCATCATGGCGCTTGGCGGCACCATCATCGGCACGACGAACCGCGGCCATTTTGTTGCCAAAGTCGGCGCCGGTAATCGGACCATTGTGCCTGCGAACATCATTGCAGACGCCAGGAAAATCCTGGACGAGCTTCAGGTAAGAGCGTTGATCATCATTGGCGGCGATGGCTCGATGGTCACTGCGCAGCAATTGCAGGAATCCGGTATTAACTGCATCGGCGTTCCGAAAACCATCGACAACGATCTTGAAGCCACGGCAACAACGTTTGGATTCGACTCCGCTGTCGCCGTTGTGATGGATGCGCTCGATCGGGTGCACACTACGGCGACCAGTCACAGGCGAGTCATGGTAGTCGAAGTCATGGGGCGCCACGCCGGCTGGATCGCATTGCATGGCGGGATCGCCGGCGGCGCCGACATTATTTTAATTCCAGAAATCCCATTCGATTTCGACAAGATCGCCGAGGTAGTCAAAGCGCGCGAGGCGGCGGGATATCTCGGTACCGTGGTCGTAGTCGCAGAAGGCGCACGACCAAAACATGGCGAACAGGTGAAACGCGACGTCGAAGGCGGCGAATTTCGCTTGGGCGGAGTTGGCGCAATTGTGGCGCACGAGATTGCGAAACGCACTGGCAAGGAAACGCGGTGCGTCGTTCTCGGCCATCTGCAGCGTGGCGGCGCGCCGACGACACTGGATCGAATTCTGGGAACCCGCTTCGGCGTTAAAGCTGTCCAGCTAGCGAACGAAGGCCACTTTGGTTCGATGGTCAGTTACCAAAACTATCAGGTGCGTCAGGTGCCGATCACGGAAGCGGTCAATCGCCTTAAGCTGGTCCCGCCTAACGGCGAGGTGGTGCAAACGGCGCGCGACGTGGACATCTCTTTCGGCGATTGAGTGCTTCCGAATCGACTCCTCACCTTAGTCCTCTCCTCGTTCGCGGAGGAGAGGAAAGGATGCAAGTCATGCGCGTTTGTCGCGTGTTAAGCCCTCCGCCTCTCCCTTTGCCGAAGGGAGAGGATTGAGGTGAGGGATTGCGATTAGACATCAAACATTGAACATGAAACCCCGTGAAAATTGTTCTCGCATTTTCCGCGGATTCGACGCCCGGTAATTCTTCACCGGCTCATGCGACATCCAGACAGGTAGGGTAATATGCAGGTGCAATGACGCAGAACGCTGCGCTGACGCAAAGCACTAACTCAGTGCTGCTGGTGCGGCCCTGCCATTTCTATCCGAACCCGGAGACCGCAGCCGACAACGCGTTTCAGGTCCGAGTGGATTGCGCGGCTGATGCGCTCAGCGCAATGGCACGAAAAGAAT
>DATBEX010000018.1:0-8399 GCA_036558805.1 Candidatus Udaeobacter sp. | reverse complement strand
AGAAAATTGGACTGATACCGGAGAAGGAAATTACGTTTCGCGGCTTTCCGACGACGGTGTTTGCGTTGTCTCGGGAGCAGTGGCAGGCGACGAGTGGCGCCGGATGAACTCTAGTGCCAGCGCTCGATAAGCTTCGGCGGCAGTTCCGTTCGGAGCATATTCCAGAATCGATTTCCCAAAACTCGGGGCCTCACTCAAACGAACACTGCGCGGGATCACCGTTTGGTAAACCCGTCCACCGAAGTGCTGGCGCACCTCCGCGACAACCTGCTCACTAAGATTCGTTCGACCGTCGTACATGGTCATGACAATCCCGCCCAGTTCGAGGCGCTTGTTTGCGCCTGAGTCGCGCACCTGTTCGATCAGTCGGACAATTTTTACCAGTCCTTCCAGGGCGAAGTATTCACATTGTATTGGAGTCAAGAGTTCGTCAGCCGCGGCGAGTGCGTTGCTCATGAGGATTCCAAGCGATGGCGGACAATCCAGCAAAACAAAATCAAACGTCTCGTCAGCGTGCAGCGGCTGAAGTGTTTCCGCCAGGCGGCTGAGATGATTCGGCATCCGCGCGATCTCGACTTCGGCGCCTGCAAGATCGAGATCGGAAGGCACAATGAACAAGCCGTCACGCTCTGTGGGGAAGATTCGCTCGGTAATGGAGGCGTCGCCAAGTAATGGTTCATAAAGGCTGGTTTGCTCGACTGCTTGCAATCCAAACGAGCTGGTAGCATTCGCTTGTGGATCAAGATCAATGATCAAAATGCGACGACTCAATTCAGCCAGCGCGGCGCCAAGATTCACAGCCGTGGTCGTTTTGCCCACGCCTCCCTTTTGATTGGCGATGGCGACAATTTTCATAAATCGGAATAGTGAACCCGGCAGCGCATCGTTTGTCTCCCAAGCCTGCCAGATGATGTTGCCAGTCGCAGCAAACGGAAACTAAATTTTTCGGATTTTAGATTTCGATTTTCAGCAGTACCGTTAAACGTCCAAGCCCGTGAAAGCTCCTTCAGCATCAATCGAAGCAACGCCCGCGACCCCGCTGCAGAGCGAGGAACCCGTTATCTTACGCATCCAGGACCCGCGTGGCGTAGTTACCTTGACGTTGAACCGCCCGCACGCATTCAACGCCTTATCTGAGGCGATGCTCACAACATTGCAGTGCGAACTGGATGCGATTGCTAAAGATGAGTCAGTGCGCGTGGTGATACTCGCGGCTGATGGCAAAGCATTCTGTGCCGGTCATGATCTGAAAGAGATGCGGGCAAAGCCGTCGCTTGAGTACTACGAGCGCCTCTTCAGTCAATGTTTTCAGATGATGCTTTCCATCCAACGATTGCCTGTGCCGGTGATCGCCCGTGTTCAGGGTATCGCCACAGCGGCCGGTTGCCAATTAGTGGCAACGTGTGATCTCGCCGTCGCTTCAAGCAATGCCAAGTTCGCCGTCAGCGGTGTTAACCTCGGTCTCTTTTGTTCGGCCCCCGGGGTGGCACTTGCGCGCAATGTTTTGCGCAAGGCTGCGTTCGAGATGCTGGTTACCGGCGAATTTATCAACGCCGAAGAAGCAAAGGTGCGGGGCCTGATTAACCGCGTGGCCGAGCCGGAACACTTGGACGCGGAAGTTGAGAAACTCGTTGCGACAATCATTGCAAAACCGCGTGTCACTGTGACGATGGGCAAGGACTTCTTTTACCGGCAAATTGAGCTCGGCATCGCGGCAGCCTATGACGCGGCGGCACAAACCATGGCCTGCAATATGATGGATGAAGCTGCACTCGAAGGGGTTCAGGCATTCATTGACAAGCGCCCGCCGCGCTGGAAAAAGGAATGAATCGCCAAATCGGCGATCGAGCGATGCGGGCGGAATCCGCTTCAATGCTTCAACAATTTAACGCATTAATTTCTTAGTGTCCTTCACCCTTCAAGAATTGGCCAGCATGTCTGGCGGCGAGTTAGCTGGCGATCCAGAGCTGAGGATTACGGGCGCTGCGTCACTGGCTGAAGCGACAAGCGGAGAGATTAGTTTCTTCGCCAACCGAAAATACATCGGACTTTTGCGCAAGACGCGGGCTTCGGCCGTTTTCGTTCCGCCCGATTTCGCCGAACCACTAGCTGCCGCGCGGGTTCGAGTCTCAAATCCTACCAAAGCATTCGAGGAGGTGGTACTCAAATTCGCGCCGAAGCCAACCATCTTTGTGCCGGGCATTCATCCGAGCGCGATTGTCGGGACAGGCGTTCGCCTTGGGGAGCGGGTATCGATCCAGCCCCATGCGGTGATCGAAGCCGGTTCTAAAATCGGCGATGACACAGTTATTGGCGCGGGAAGCTACATTGGCCATGAAACAATCATTGGGTCGGCGTGCCTGATTTATCCACTGGTGACAATTCGCGAGCGAAGCCGGATCGGTTCACGGGTAATCATTCACAGCGGGGCCGTGATTGGTGCAGACGGCTTTGGCTTTGAAATGGTCGATGGCCGGCAGCACAAGATTCAGCAACTCGGAATCGTACAGATCGACGATGACGTCGAGATCGGTGCAAATACGACCGTTGACCGGGCGAGGTTTGGCCGGACGTGGGTCCAGCAAGGAGTCAAGATCGATAATCTCGTGCAAATTGCGCATAACGTAGTCATTGGGAAAAACTCAGTCATCGTGGCGCAGACTGGAATCTCAGGTAGCACGCGCGTCGGTGAGCGCGTCGTAATGGGGGGACAGGTTGGCGTTGTGGGCCATATCGAAATTGGCGACGGCGCGGCGATTGGCGCGCAAAGCGGCATTGCTAAGAGCATTCAGGACGGCGTCTGGTTCGGTTCTCCCGCGGTTCCGCTTCGAGAAGCACAGCGGCAGATTGCCTGGATCCACCGGCTCGGTAAACTTTTCGCGCGAGTGAAAGAGATTGAGAAGAAACTCGGACTGAAGAATCCCTAACAATTCTTCAAAGCGCTACAAGAACGCCGTTTTAGCGGTTCAACGTTTACGACCCAACCCCTGAAGGAGCCCGCGAAGCGCTTTAGGCGAGATCCATTCTGCGCCGCATGCCTCAACTGTCTGGCCCTCCATTGAATCAGAGGTAGCCACCATCAGTCCGAATCGTTTCGCGTACTTGCTCGCCAGTCGCTCAACGATTGCGTCGGCTGTCTGGCCGGACCGGGAATAAAAAACTTGCACATCGCCTGGGTCAGAAGCGACCTCGACTTTTCTTCCCTTACCATCAAAGACGACAACGACACGGACGCCGGTCCAATCTTGATAATGCCGCAGGCGTTTGATCAGCGCTTCACGAGCCAGCGAGGATCGACGCGCATGGAGCTTGCGCAAGTCCGGCCAGGAAAAAATGATGCTGTGCCCATCAACGATCAGATAACGGACTTGCTGCGGCATTACCACGTTCTGCGCATGATCTTCAACACGAGGTCGTTACCACATTATTGAGTGGAGTCTACTCCGCTCCAGCCGCTTCTTTCTTTGGCCGCTGCTTGACGGGTGTTGGATTTGGGGAGCTGGCTCGCAAAGTGGCCTTCTTTCGCCGTAGGTACGCTCGGTGTCGCTTACGCTTGGCTCGAACGCGATGCTGTTGTCCCACGAAAGTCTATCGGTTGAAACCGAGATAAACGCAATCGGATTGAAATCCACGGTTTGGAATTCTCTTCGAGAGCTTGAAATCGCGATTGCGTTTCTGCGTGGTTCGTCTAAAAAGCACCTTCAAAAGACAAGATTCGATGGCGCACCCTCAATCGGTGGTTTCCACTCTCACACCGAAAAGCGTGGCCGGATTGGCCATTCTGCTGCTCGTATTGGCCGCGGTCTTCGGTTTTTTGAACGGCCAGAAAATTAAAGCGCTTCGGGCAACCGTGGCGACTGCACAGGAGGCCCGCGAGACAGCTGAGCAGCGCATACAGGGAAAACCGAATACGCAGGTCGGCGCCCCGGTAGAGGAACAGGCCAAACTCACAGAAGCAAAAAACAGAGCCGCAAAGGCCGAGGCGGACGTGGCGCAAGCGCAGAAAGAGAAGGCCGATTTGCAGACCAGATTAGACGACAATCAGAATGCGCTCTCTGCTTTGCAAACGCGCATGCAAGAAATGGAAAAAAATTCGAACATTTCTGTGGCTAACGGTCCAGCGGTCACAGCGTCGGCGACGGATTTGCAGGCGCAACTCGCTGATCTTCGCGGCCAATTGGAGAGCGCGGAAAAGGAAAAGGCTTTTCTTTCTGAAAAACTCCGGGACGCGCAGACGCGCGCGGATCAGCCGAGGGATGGAAAAAAACACCGGGAAACGGTCCGGGACACTGGTCCGCGCCGAACCGGTTTGCGCGGGACAATCTTGGCAGTAAACCAGGCTTATAACTTCGTGGTATTGAATCTCGGCACGCGCCACGGCGTAGAATCGAATTCAGAGATGCTCGTTCTTCGCGAGGGAGCTTTGGTCGGAAAAATTCGCATTTCTTCAGTTGAACCGGCGACTGCCATCGGCGATATCATCAGCAGTAGTTTGGCGCGTGGCGCTCAAATGCAACCCGGAGACAACGTAATCTATGCTGGCTCAAATCCGTAATTTTCGAACAATCGTCGTCCCTGTTCTGCTGTGTGCAATGGTGGTGGCAATGACGTCATGTGCGACGCAGAACCAAACTGCCCTGGTCAATGATCCGGACGATCGTCACGATGGGCAAATGCCGTGGAACAAGCAGGAACCGTGGGAGACGCAAGGACAGTTTGCGGGAATGACAGACAGGCGGTAGCGGTCGACGGAGCCCCCGGTGGGACACGGCTGCGAAGGCGTTGCAAACATCCCACAAAACCGCGCGGCATCAGTGAAGCGGCGACGGTAACCGGTTCAAATCCAGAAACCGGTGGGGATAACTGCGTTTTTTGGAATAACTACGATCCCATCGCGGATGAAGTAATTGTCAGCATCCAAATTTTGGGGTTTACCCTCCGGCGTTATCACAACTCCATCGGCAATACGAGCGTTCTTGTCGATGATGGCGCGGTCGATCACGCAATTGCGTCCAATGCCGATAGGCGGCTGTCCCGAATCGATTTGCCCTAATTCAAAATAATCAGCACCCATGACGATGCTGTTCCGGATCGTCGCGCCGCTTTGAATGACGCTGCGTATTCCCACTACGCATCGTTCCAAATGCGCATCGGAAATGATGCACCCATCCGAAATGATCGCCTGCCGCAGCGTGGCGCCATTGATTTTGCTTCCCGGCAGAAAGCGAGGATGCGTGTAGATCGGAGCCTCGGGGTCGAAGAAACTGTACTCCGGCACTACATCGGCCAGATCCAGATTTGCTTCGTAAAACGCGCGGATCGTTCCAATATCTTCCCAGTATCCCTCAAAGATAAAGGTGCTGACATGACGACCTTTGATCGATAGCGGAATAATATGCTTCCCGAAATCGAAGAGATCGTTCTGCAACGACTCTATGAGCACGTCGCGGTTGAAAACATAAATCCCCATGGAGGCCTGAAACAATTCCTCATCTTGGTTGGAACCGATGGCGCCGAGCAGCTCCCGGCTCATTTTCATCTCCTGCAAGACCGCTTCATCCGTTGGCTTCTCGACAAAACGGGTGATCCGGCGATCAGCGCCACTCTGCATGATGCCAAATTCGGAAGCCTGATGTCGCGCAACGGGTTTGGTTGCCAGGGTGATGTCCGCGCCCACTCGAATGTGCTGCTCAAGCAGCGCACGAAAATCCATCCGGTAAAGCTGGTCGCCGCTTAAGATCAGATAATAGTCAAACGGATGCTCGAGGAAGTACCGCATGTTCTGTCGGACAGCGTCAGCAGTTCCCTGGTACCATTGCGAGCCGGCGGGCGTTTGTTGCGCGGCGAGAATATCTACAAAGCTGCGCGAGAAATTATCGAACTTGTAGCTGGCCTGGATATGCCGGTGCAGCGACATACTGTTGAACTGGGTCAGCACATAGATCGAGCGCAGCCCAGAGTTCAGGCAATTGCTGATCGGAATATCGACGATTCGATATTTACCACCGAGCGGCACCGCCGGTTTGGCGCGGTCTTTCGTCAATGGAAACAAACGCGTGCCAGCGCCACCGCCCATGATAATAGCAAGCGTGCGCTGAAGGGTGCCTGGCGGCAGCGCTCCGGACGTTTTTGCGCTCGGATCTTTTGAAAGCGGATCGCGCTGCGGTTGATGTTGCATTGGAATCAATCAATAACTCAGCGACCTCCGTTTTGCGGTACCTTTTTTACGCGTGCGCCGCGAGTGATGGGAGCAACCCGAACTTTTCAAAGTATTAGGATGAAAGTGTCTGTTTCTTGCGGCTGAGGACAGCCGCCGCTACAATGCAAAAACATGTGCGGAATAGTTGGCTACGTCGGGCGCGCGCAAGCGGCGCCCATTTTGCTCGACGGGTTGCGTCGCCTCGAATATCGAGGCTACGACTCGGCCGGCATCGCGGTTGTCGATGGAGGGTGTCTGGAAACGCGCAAGTGTGCCGGACGCATCGCCGCATTGGCAAAACTAATGAGAGAGGAACCGGTCTTCGGTTCGTTTGGCATCAGTCACACACGCTGGGCCACGCATGGCAAAGTCACCGACCAAAACGCGCACCCGCACTTCGACGCCAGCGGCAAGCTCGCACTGGTCCACAATGGGGTAATCGAAAATTACCAAGCGCTAAAAGATGAACTCATCCGCAGCGGCGATACCAGCTTTCGCTCCGAAACCGATACCGAAGTGCTCGCGCATCTGATCGGCAAACTGTATGACGAATCTTGCGCCAGCACGGTCGACGTCCCGGAAAAGAAAGCGCGATTAGTTGCTGCTGTTTGCGCGGCGCTTCGGCAGGTGATCGGCACGTACGGTATTACTCTGGTCCATGCCGATATCCCTGATTTCATGGTTGGTGCGCGACGGGGAAGCCCACTGGTGCTCGGAGTAGGCGACGGTGAAAACTTTCTGGCCAGCGACGTGAGCGCAATTGTCGCCTACACCCGTGACGCTGTTTATCTAAACGACTTCGATGTTGTCGCGGCGGGACGGGACAAGTTCGAGATTATTTCGCTGGCGGGCGACATCAGCGAGCATCCCGTCAGCAAGGTTGAATTTACCGCCGAGGATATCGGAAAAGGGGATTATCCCCATTACATGCTCAAAGAAATCTTTGAGCAACCAAACACGGTGCGCGACGCGATGCGCGGCCGTCTCAATCCGGACGAATGCACTGCGAAGCTGGGCGGCTTGAATATGACGCCTCCCGAGCTTCGCGATGTCGGCCGCATCGTCCTTACCGGCTGCGGCACGGCGCTTCATGCGGCGGGAGTCGGCGAATATTTGATCGAGCGACTGGCCAGCATTCCAACGGAAGTCGAGTACGCGAGCGAGTTCCGCCATCGCAACACCCCCATGACTCCTGCGACGCTGGTCTTCGCGATTAGCCAAAGCGGCGAAACCGCAGACACCCTCGGTGCACTGCGTGAGAGCCGGCGCAAAGGTTTTCGCACGCTGGGAATTTGCAACAACGTGGCAAGCACGATTGCGCGTGAAAGCGACGGGGGCGTTTACATGCACGCCGGGCCGGAAATCGGCGTCGCGGCTACCAAATCGTTTACCTCGCAATTGGCCATACTTACCCTTCTTGGGCTTCTCTTTGGACGGATGCGAAATCTTTCCGCAACTGATGGGAGCCGCGTCATTGAAGCACTCGAAGCATTGCCGGGCCAAATCGATGCGGTCTTGAAGCTGAGCGATCACATCAAGGCAATCGCCGCAAGATATGCGAATGCAAACGGCATGCTGTTTTTCGGCCGGCAATTCAACTTCCCAGTCGCGCTGGAAGGGGCGCTGAAGATGAAGGAGATTACCTACCTGTTTGCAGAAGGGCATCCCAGCGCCGAGCTCAAGCATGGGATCATCGCGTTGATTCGCCCTGATTTGCCGTCGGTGTTTGTTGCACCGGACGATTCAGTATTCTCGAAGAACTTGAACAACATCGAACAGGTGAAAGCGCGCAAGGGTCCGGTCATTGCGGTGACCAGCGGGAAGGGCGCAAAGCACCTTCGAGAAATTGCCGACGACATTATCGTGCTGCCGGAAGCGCCCGAGTACGTCATGCCCATCCTGGCTGTGATTCCGCTTCAACTTCTCGCTTATCATCTCGCTGTCGAGCTCGGTCGCGATGTCGACAAGCCGCGCAATCTCGCAAAAAGCGTTACTGTAGAATGATATTTGCTCGGAGAGGCAGTCGGCCCCGATACCGATCTACTTGGTTGGAAATCTAGCGCTTTTGCAGTAAACTGCGCGCCCAGCATCCCCTTCCTCCGGTGCAACACAACGAAGAGTACGTACTCAAAGTCCTCGAGGACGGCGGACTCATCACACGCCCGCAGATAGACAGGGCGCGTTCACTCCTAAACGGCGA
>DATBEX010000017.1:0-5996 GCA_036558805.1 Candidatus Udaeobacter sp. | reverse complement strand
GGGATGGGGTCATGGGCGATGGCGGTGTTCGTCACCGCTTTCGCCTGGTTACTTTTGTTCTGGCTTGATTCGCACTCGAGCTGTCGGGTCAGGATTCGACTCGACGACACAGAGGATCCGAAGCCCGTTTTCGGCACCGTGCAGTCGTTGCTCGTGTCTCACAAGTGTCGGCTTCAGAGTTCCGCGCTTTACGAAGACAAGGGACAGATGGTGTTTCTGCTCTATATCCCGTCGGGCGTGGATCCCAGGCTACTTGAAGCAGAAGTCCGATCGAGTTTGAAGAAGCATCACGTCTCTAAGATCGCAGTCGACGTGGTTTAAGCGTGACCTTTTACGCGCACGCAAGTGAGGGGTCATATTGATGTGCCGACACCTCTTCCTCGCGGTCCTTCTTGGTTTCACGCTAACGTTTTCAACGTACGCGCAAAATGGACCGAAGAACGGTGTCGTCTTGATTATTCGTCACGCGGAAGACGCCGACAGCGGCCATGGCATCTCGCCCCATGGCCAGCAGCGGGCCCAGGCATTCAAGAATTGCTTACTGAATCTTACCGTCGATTCCAAGCGCCTCGAACCCAATGTCGTTTTTGCTGCCAGGGACTCAAAGAAAAGCCATCGACCCCGTCTAACAGTAGAACCGTTCGCGAAAGCAGCTAATTTGAAAATCGATACGCGTTTTGGTAACGATCAGTCCGCTGAACTGGCGGCTGACTTGCGCGCAAACCACCAGGGCAAAGTGATTCTCATCTGCTGGCGTCACGGAAACATTCCGGCTCTGCTCCGCGCGTTGGGAGCAAAGCCCAAAGCCTTTCTGCCCGATGGTAAATGGCCGAAGTCCGTTTACAATTGGATCATTCTGCTGAGCTTCGATCAGGACGGCCATTTGATTCCCTCAAGCTCAAGACAGATCAACGAACATTTGATGCCGGGAGACTCCTAATAGCTAATAGAATTTCAATGCATACCGTTTGGCCATGCTACTGGCTCAGGTCCGTCTCAATAGCCGGGGCTATTGCTAGGCAATAGAGTGTCTGACAACCTGATGGCTACTCAACCAACAACTCAAAATGTTACTCCTACTTCGAGTTCAGACCAGCAAGCGTTCGTCTGGGGCTTCCATTTTGTCCCGAACGAGCCAGCACGATTGATCACTGCAGACAAGGCGATTGAGTTCCTGACTGCGCCGGGTCCCGGTGTGCCGCACGAATTCCTCTGGCTGCATTTTTCGCTTTCCAATGTGGCTTCTGAGGCGTGGATGCGACGCTACCTGAACCTGCCCGATACTTTTTATGAATCGTTGAATAGCGACATAGACGCCACACATTTGGAGCAGGACGGAGACGCCTTGGTGGCGCGTATCCATGATGTGCTTTTTGATTTCACATTTGATGCCCCGGTTGCGGCCACCACTCTTTGCATAATGCCGCACGTCGCGGTAAGCGCGCACGCCCGCCCCTGGCGCTCGATTGACGAACTCCGTGCAGCGGTGCAAGCGGGTCAAGTCTTTCACTCGCCGATTCAAATTCTGGCGCGCTTGTTTCGAGATCAGGCGAGTGTGTTAGTTGATATTGTTCGGAAGTCCAAACGGCAGGTTGCTCCAATGGAACAACAACTGTTGGCCAAGCGCATTTCTGTTAGTCGCAGCGAATTGGGCCCTTTGCGCCGGATGTTGGTTCGACTCCAACGGCTTTTGGCTCCGGAGCCGGCAGCATTCTTTCGCCTTCTTAATAAGCCGCCGGATTGGATCACAGAAGTGGAGCTTCAAAACCTGCAACAATCCGCGGAGAAGTTCTCCACGTCTATCAGTGACGCAGCCGCCCTGGTTGAACGCGTCAAACAACTTCAGGAAGAATTGGCTGCCCTTGTAAGTGAACAGACGAATCGCACACTGTTTGTGTTGACGATGGTGACTGTGCTGGCTTTGCCGATCAACCTGGTGGCAGGCTTGTTTGGCATGAATGTCGGTGGTATTCCGCTGGCCCAAGACAGGTACGGGTTCCTCCTGGTCGTGTGTCCCCTGCTCGCACTGACAGCATTTCTGGCATACTGGGGCTTGGGCAGACGCCGTGACTAGGAGGCTTTTTATCGGCGACGTGCTACCTCTCCGTCGTTAGACGCAAAAACCGTTGCCGCAGTCGTGATCGGGTTATTTGCTATCGCTGGCAGAAATATGGTGATAATTGTCATTGCTGCCACATCTCCATGCAAGAATTTGATGTCATGAATGCACAAACAAACACCGCGAACCGAAAGCTACTAAATCCAACCGCGGAATTCGGCTTACTGGCTGCGATTATACTTACGGTCTTGAGCCAGTTTTCTGGTTCACATCCAGCCAAAGCTCTCACCAACGGTGAGAACGGCCAATCCGCGATGAAAACGAACCCGCTCAAACCTCCTGCCCAAGGCAGCATCCCTGTCGCGTTTCTTATCTCGGAAGGCGCAGTGATGATCGATTTCACCGGACCATGGGAAGTTTTTCAAGATGTCAATATTCCCGGACGCGCGGACCCTCCTTTCCGTCTTTATACCGTGTCCGAGTCGACTTCCCCGATTCATGCAAGCGGTGGGATGAAAATCGTTCCTGATTATACCTTTGAGAATGCTCCAGCGCCGAAAGTAATTGTCATCCCAGCGCAGAGCCGGCCGAGCGAAAAAACGCTGGAATGGATTCGCAAGTCCACAAAATCTACCGATGTCACCATGTCGGTTTGTACCGGGGCGTTTGTGCTGGCGAAAACCGGTTTGTTGTCAGGCAAATCCGCTACCACATATCACGGCGCGTTCGGTCGATTCGCCATGGAGTTTCCAGATATCAATCTCAAACGCGGAGCGCGGTTTGTCGAAAACGGAAACCTCGCGACTGCCGGCGGACTGTCCTCAGGAATCGATCTCGCATTACGAGTGGTGGAGCGTTACTACGGCCGCGAAGTCGCGCAAAAAACCGCCTACAATATGGAATATCAGGGGCAGGGCTGGCTCAATCCGGAATCAAACCAGTTGTACGCGACCGCACCCGTTTCGACTCCCAACCATCCCCTTTGCACGGTGTGTGGAATGGATGTCGATCCTGCGACAGCGCCAAAGTCGGTTTTTAAAGGCACCACCTACTATTTTTGTTCTGACGACGACAAAAAAACCTTCGACATGGCACCAGACAAATTCGTCAATACTGATGGGAAAAGCCTGTGACGCTTGACAGGCGGCAACTGAAAAATCGATGAACGAAGTTCCGTCTCGCTCAACGCGCCGGATTGTTTTCGTAGCCGCGCCCGGCACTGAAGTCCTCGATTTGGCCGGACCGTTGCAAGTCTTTGCTCGGGCGTCCGAAATCTTCGTCAGGCAAAATCCAGGCGCATCACCAATCTATTCAGTTGAAGTGGTGACTACTTCCCCTCACCGCTCATTTGTCACGAACTGTGGCGTGCAAATCATGGCGCACAAAACATTCCGCCAGGTGCGAGGAAACATTGATACCCTTTTGGTAGCCGGCGGCAGCGCAATTGAGAATGACGAGGTAAGTGCTGAGGTCGTCCGCTGGTTGAAAACGATCTCTCGCCGGATTCGGCGAATCGGCTCCGTTTGTACGGGTGCCATGCTACTGGCCCGGGCAGGGCTACTCGACGGCCGCCGGGCAACAACGCATTGGAATTGGTGCGAGGTGTTGATCAGGCGTGCGCCGCGCGCACATGTTGATCCCGATCCAATCTTTGTTCGTGACAAGAATATTTATACGTCGGCCGGCGTTACGGCTGGAATGGATCTCGCGTTGGCGTTGGTCGAAGAGGACTACGGCTCGCGACTCGCGTTACAGGTCGCTCGCAATCTCGTGCTCTATTTGCGACGGCCCGGCGGACAATCGCAATTCAGCGCTGCGCTATCGTTACAACTTACGGATAGAAAGCCGTTACGCGAACTGGAGTCGTGGGCTCTCGACAATTTAAACAAGCCGCTGACCGTGCCTGTGCTGGCGCAACGCGTAGCGATGAGCCCGCGGAATTTCGCGCGGATTTTCACGCAGGATATGAAGACCACGCCGGCAAAGTTCATCGAGCGACTTCGCATCGAAACCGCTCGCCGCCGCCTCGAAGAAAGTCAGAACAGCATGGAGTCGATCGCCACCGAGTGCGGCTTCGGAAATGTGAATTCAATGCGCAACGTTTTTCAGCGCACACTAAAGATTGCTCCAGGTCAATATCGACGCCACTTCCGTCATGTGAAACGTCGAATGAAGGATACGGCAGACCATTAGCAATTCAAAGACGGTGAGACGGAAAAAGTCACTCGTAATGCAGTCGTGCGGCGCGTTATCATCAGGAACTCGGTTACGAATTCATGCTTGTTTCAAGGATCAGAAGGCAACCTTTCTAGCCGATGGGGGCATTTGAGTATCTATCTGTCCTGATCTCAATCATTCTCGCGTTGGGCATGACTCGTGTGCTTGCCGGTGTAGGCGAAATGCTGCAAGCCCGCTCCCATCGCCGCCTCTACTGGGTACACACGATTTGGATCATTAACCTATTCCTATACCTGGTGGTCGCCTGGTGGATCTTCTATCGATGGCGCAATCAGCAACCGTGGACATTTTTACTGTTCGTATTTGTTCTTATATCTCCAACTATCTTGTATTTGGCATCGCTTTTACTGTTTCCACGTGAAAGCGATGTCGACCTCAATATCGATTACAAGACTCACTATTACGCGAACCATCGCGCGTTCTTCATTCTTTTCGGATTATTCACACCGGTCGATATCGTCGATTCCCTACTGAAAGGGATCCCCCACTTTCTTGCTTTAGGACCGGTATATTTCGCCAGTGGCGTGCTCTATTTTGCAGGCATGCTCACCGCTGCGATTACACGCAACGAACACTATCACGAGTTCTACGCCATCTTCTTTCTCATACAGACTATCGTTATCAGCTTTCTCGTTTTCCAGATTCTCGTCTAAACCCCACAGAGTCGAGCAGCCTGGCTCTTTGTCTGCCGAGCGTGCAGCAACAGAAAATGCAGTGAACTGCATGCCGGGAGACGATGTCTTTTATTAAGAAGCATTTGTTCTGATCGCGATGAGAATGTCACTGTGGCAGAAATGTATCGTCGTCCTGCTCGGCGCCGCGATCCTCGCAACTGCAACATATTTCGGACGGATCGTTTTTCGTCCGGTCGGACTTGAAAGGTACAACGCGATTCCACGGGTGACTTACGTGCACCCTAACGTAAAGAAACTGAAACGGGCTCACGCTTTGGTTGGCGAAGGGAGATTGAACGAAGCGCGCGCAATCGTAGTAAAAGCGCTCACCTCTGCTCCGAAATCACCGGTCACGCGCGAATTGCGCGACCTTCTTGGCGAAGTCAACACGGAGATTTTTTTCTCCAAAGAACCGTCGCCTCGCAAAACAGAATATATCGTGAAGCGCGGCGACGCGCTGGTCTCGATCGCGCGCAAACTGAAGTCCAGCACCGAAGCGATCATTCGTGTGAACGACCTTGATTCCACCCTGATCCGGCCGGGAGAAAAACTGTTCGTGCCAAACCTCGATTTTACCGTCACCATCGACCTTCCGCGCAACCGCGTGATTGTGCACGATGGTCACGGGTTTTTTACCCAATATCCGATCGCCTCAGTGGACCTGCCGCCTGCGCGACAGCACACCATTCAAACGAAGGTGACCGCCAAGTCGTTTTGGGAAAATGGGAGACCGGTGCAACCCAATCATGGATTCCAGAAAGGAGAAGCGACTCTCCGGATCCAACTAGGACATGGCTACGTGCTTTACGGCGTGGAAGAAGAAAGTGATGCTGACAGTTCCGAAATTGCAGTTGAGTCAGACGACAAGGATGGAGGGCCTAATTCCCGCGATTCAAATCAGCCGCCTCAAGGAATTGCCATGTTGAAAAACGATATTGCCGAGGTCGAGCTTCTCATCCGCAAAGGAACACCTGTCACGATCATTCTTAATCGAGACGAAAAACGCAGATAAATTCTAACGCAGC
>DATBEX010000016.1:0-4403 GCA_036558805.1 Candidatus Udaeobacter sp. | reverse complement strand
CTCTGGTTCGAAATCATGCGCGGCCTGGGACCGTGGTATAAGATGCTCGCCGCGGCGCCAGACGATCCGTCCTTGAATTGACGTGAGAAGTGAGAGGTGAGAGGTGATTTAGCTTGATTCTACCTCTCACTTTTCACTAATCACTTCTCACCTTTCAAATGATCATTGGTGTTCCAAAGGAAATTAAGGAGCAGGAGCAACGCGTCGCCCTGCTGCCATCGGCCGCGCGTCAGCTCACCCGGCGCGGTCATTCAGTCGTGGTCCAGAAGGACGCTGGTATTGGCTCGGGTTATCCGGACGAAGAGTACGTCAAGGCCGGAGCTGAGATTGCCGGTCAGGCAAAAGAAGTTTTCGCGCGAGCAGACATGGTCGTGAAGGTGAAAGAGCCGCTGGAAGCGGAGTTTTCATTGTTACGCAAAGGTCAAATCCTCTTCACTTATTTGCATCTGGCGGCGAGCAAGTCTCTCACCGAGGCGCTGCTGAAATCGGGCGTGACGGCAGTGGCCTATGAGACGATTCAGATCGATCATCGTTTACCGTTGCTCGAGCCAATGAGCGAGATCGCCGGACGAATGTCAGCGGTGATGGGCGCTAATTTTCTCGCCAAGTACAATGGCGGCAGCGGAGTTTTGCTGGGCGGTGTGCCGGGGGTTTTGCCTGGCCGCGTTGTCGTCGTCGGCGGTGGAACGTCGGGCGTGAATGGAGCGCGCATGGCGACCGGTCTCGGCGCAGAGGTAACGATACTCGATATTGATCTGGAACGTCTGCGTTATCTCGATCTTGCGATGGAAAACACCAACACACTTTTTTCAAGCGAGGCGAACCTGTACGACATGATGGCCGATTGCGATCTGCTAATTGGCGCGGTGTTATTGCCCGGCGCGAAGGCGCCAAAACTAATCACCCGCCAGATGTTGCGACAAATGAAGCCGGGCAGCGTGCTCGTGGATATTTCCATTGATCAAGGCGGGTGCGCGGAAACATCGCGACCCACCACGCATCTGGACCCAGTTTACGTCGAGGAAGGGGTCACGCACTATTGCGTGGCGAACATGCCGGCTGCCTACTCACGCACCGCCACCCAGGCGCTTACGAATGTTACGTTTCGTTACGTGGAATTGCTCGCCGATCTTGGCCTCGAAGGCGCGTGTAAAAAACAACCGGCGCTCATTGGTGGCATCAATACGCGCGACGGACGGCTTACTTGCAAGGCGGTAGCGGAGGCGCACGGACTCAAGTACGAGGCGCCGTTTTAACCGGTCCGCATCAAGCGTTTTCTGTTAAGAAACAGGAATCAAATGCGGTCAAAAACTGCCTTGCTCCGATTAATCTGTTAAAGCAATATGGCTCTTCCAATTAACACTATGAAAAAATACATCTGCATCCTGGCGAGTGCCGCGCTCCTTGCGGCGTGCGAGCAAAAGACGGAGACAACCGAACCCGCGGCGAGCCCAGCAGCCACGAGTCCGCCAACAACAGAAGCAACCACTCCGGCTTCGACTATGGAGTCTCCCGCTACGACCCCGGAGTCTGCAGCGGGCACAACAGAAGCTCCCGCGACGTCGCCGACTCCATAAATTCGCCGGCTTTCTTCTTCGCAAAGTCTTCTCCTGAGATTTTTCGGGAGAAGACTTTTGCTGTACGGACGCGCTGAATGACGAAACCCCTAATGACGAATGATGACGGAAATCCAAATGACGAAGTCCGAACCGAGTCTCAGTTTTTTCTTCATTTGAGCTTAGCCACTAATTCGGCATTCGGCTTTCGTGATTTCCAAAGACAATGACATGGCGCAGCGAACTTCATTTTCGTTCCCAAAAGCTCGCCGCTTGACGCACGCGTCGGAATTTGAGCGCGTCAAACGAAACGGCCTGGTGCGGCGCGGTAAACTGTTCACGCTCAGCGTATGCGTGGTCGAGAATTCCGGCGCGTGTCGTGTTGGGTTCATCACTACTCGTCATCTCGGAAACGCGGTGGTTCGCAATCGTGTCCGGCGTCGTTTGCGGGAAATTGTGCGCCAGCATCAGCATGATTTGAGGCAAGACGTTTGGATCGTGCTTGTTGCAAGGCGTGACGCTGCGACTGCGAGGTACCATGCTTTGGAAGATGAATGGTTGCGTCTCGCGAGGCGTGCTTCTATTCTGCTGTGATGCTCTGGCTGGTTCGTTCAATAATTCGGGTTTATCAATGCACGCTATCACCGCTGTTGTGTCTGTTATGCGGACCTGATTCCGGCTGCCGGTTTACACCAACGTGCTCGGCATATTTTCTGGAAGCAGTCGAGACGCACGGCGTCTGCCGCGGAAGCTGGCTGGGGTTAAAGCGCCTCGCGCGATGCCAACCCTGGGGCGGATGTGGGTATGATCCAGTGCCACAGGGAAAAAGTTTAGCGTCCAGCTTGTCTGCGGTGCCGGGGGTTGAGCAACTCGAATCCGGTTTGACCATTCGGCCCGGCGCTGCCGAATAGCCGCTCAAAGACCACCTACGAAATATGGATCGAACCGCGTGGATTGTCGTTAGCCTTTGCGTAGTTGGGCTCATCGCTTGGCAGATTTACGTGGCGAAACAGACGCCGCCACGGCCCGCGCCGGTCCATGCTGCCTCGGGACAAGCGTCGCCCACGGTGACACCGAAAGTGCTTGAAGCGTCTCCGTCTCCAGCGGCTGTTCCTGAATCGACACCGAAGGCCGAGCCTGTTCCCAGCTTTGCTGAGAAAGTAGAGACGCTTCGTAATTCAGATGTTGAGCTGCGCCTAACGAATCGCGGGGGCGGCATCAAGGAAGCCGTTCTTCTGCAACAGATCGCTGAAAAAGGGCAACCCGTTGTGTTGAATTCGACGCAAAGCGCGCCGATCGGGGCAATCATCGAACAGCCATCAGCGCCGACGCTTCATGAGTTTACCGCGTCAACAGAATCAAATTCGGTTGTGCAATTTGAGCGGACAACTCCCGAACAGGTCGCTGTTAGAAAAAAGTTTTTCTTCCAAAAGTCTCCGGAGCAAAAAGACAACTACGTGATCGAAATGGATGTCGATCTCGAGAACCGGGGGACCATGCCGTATCAGAGCGATCGTTACTTTGTAGCGCTTGGATCGGCAGCGCCGATTCATCCCAAAGATTATCCTTCCTACACTCGCCTGGTCTGGTGCATCGATGGACGGCCAAAAGGGATCGATGTGAGCTGGTTCGCCAGCAGCGGCGGTTTCCTCGGTTTGGGCCAGCGCGCCGCGCGACCGTACTACGAGGAAAGTGTTCGCGGCGCGGAATGGGTCGCCGTGAGCAATCAATTTTTTACTACGCTAATAGCGCCTCTGAACGCCAAAGCCATCAGCGTGTGGGGCCGGCGCTTCGATGTTGATTATTCGCCGGAACAGAAACTGCCCGCCATCGAGGGCGCGCTTGGAATGCCGGGCTTTCAATTGCAGCCCGGCCAAACGTACAGCGCGCGTTTTGAAATTTACGCTGGTCCGAAACTTTACCATCGTCTGGCGCAACTTCCGCACAATGAAGCCGAGGTGATGGACTTCGGGATGTTCAAGATCGTCTGCCAGTTCTTGCTCAACTTCATGAATCTGCTCCACAGCTGGCTGCACGACTACGGACTGGCCATTCTGGCGCTCACAACCATTATCAAGCTCACGCTCTGGCCGATTCAAAACCAGGCGAACCGGTCCATGCGACAGATGGCCGCGCTCAACCCAAAAATGCAGGAGTTGAGGGACAAGTACAAAGACGATCCGACGCGGATGAACCAGGAGTTGATGAAACTCTACAAACAATACGGCATCAATCCCGTCGGCGGCTGTTTGCCCATGATGATTCAAATCCCGATCTTTTTCGGGCTGTTCAAAATGCTGGGACAGGCAGTGGAATTGCGAAATGCAAGGTTTCTTTGGGTAAGAGATCTTTCGCAGCCAGACACGATTGCGCACCTGCCGCTGCTCGGCTGGCCCGTAAACATCATCCCGCTGTGCATGGCTGCGACGCAAATCTGGCTCATGGCGATGACGCCCAAAACAGGTGACCCTACTCAGCGCCGGATAATGATGTTTATGCCGCTGATCTTTTTATTTATCTGCTACAATTTTGCCGCGGCTCTGGCATTATATTACACCGCACAGAATCTTTTCAGTATATTGCAATTTTATCAGAACAAACGACAGCCCATGCCAACACTGGAGAAAGTTGCGCCACCAGGAAAACGAAAACGATGATGACGCCAAAGGATCTGCTCGATACCATGCTGGGTTTTCTCGGTTTCGTTGTGCAAATCGAGGAGACGAAGAATGAGGGCGGCAACGCGACGCTGCAGATTTATACTGAAGAAAGTGGTCGTCTGATTGGACGCAACGGCGAGACGCTGGAGGCCATCCAGTTTTTGCTTAACCGGCTGCTGCAAGCCAG
>DATBEX010000015.1:0-3710 GCA_036558805.1 Candidatus Udaeobacter sp. | reverse complement strand
TCGTCTTCAACGTCGCCGGGCGTAGCAACCGTGTGAGCAATTTCCTCGCGCAACAATGATTGATAGCGCCGCCGAAATCGATGAAACGCCTGTCTGACTGCATTGGCGTTCATGGCCAGCTGCGCAGCGATCTCCGCATGGGAAGGTGCGCCCGGTTCGTCGGGCAGCAGTTGCTTCAAAGAATTAAACAGCCTGGCATTACCTGCCGCGACGTATTCATTCTTTAGAAGGCCGAGCACGTGCTCCAGGACGGTCGAGGCCCAACGGCGTTCGTAAATTTGCTCCGCTGTTACCGGGTCCGCGGGTTCGAGCTCCGCGTGTTCGTCGGCGCGTAGTTCTTCGAGAGGAATGAGCCGTTGTCCTTTTCCCCGCTTCACTGCCATCGTGCGCCGGTGCTCGTCGGCCAGAAAATATTTCAGTGCACCAAGAAGGTAAGAGCGGAAACGTCCCTTCTCCTTCCGGACTGCAGTCAGACTTTTGTGTTCCAGCAAATCGGCAAAAAAAGCCTGGGTAACATCTTCTGCTTCTTGCGACCCAGTACCCTGCCGTTGCACGAAGCTGTAGATAGGCCGCCAATAAATGCGGCAAAGCTTTTCCAACGCCTCTTGTGCGGCAAACGATTCTCCCTGCGCCTCTACTACGATGCTCCAATGTGTGGTGGTAAACTGCGCCGCCCCTTTTTGTGTGCGCGTTGGCGAACCGTTTTCAGTGAGTTCGTGAAGATCCGTAGTGTGTACGGACTCGCCCGGGGGTGAGCTTTCAGAGTGATCGGGTGGGCTCACGCCGTGATTCAAGTAAAAACTCCGATCTAAATCAAGCCTGCAGATGGCGCCAGCATGGCAACGGCAATAGCAAGAGTCTTTGGATTTAGTTTTTGGAGCGACTGTCAGGCGGCTAAGTTCAGTGTGATTCGATGAAGCGCACGTTTTTTATCGTTGGCCCAACTGCGACGGGGAAATCACAACTGGCAGCGGACGTCGCGCGTGAAATCGGCGCAGAGATCGTCAGTGCAGATGCGTTTCAAATTTATCAAGGACTTGATTTTCTAACTGCAAAACCGGACGCCTCAACGTTAGCCGAGGCTCCGCATCATCTGATCGGCACAACGCCTCTTCAGGAAAAGATGAACGCGGAAAAGTATCGCCGTGCCGCATGCCAGGTTATTGATGAAATTCATACACGCGACAAACTGGCGATCGTGGTTGGCGGTAGCGGGCTTTACATCAAGGCGCTTACCCATGGGTTAGCAACCCTGCCTGAGTCCGACTTAAAGCTGCGCGAAAAATTGAATGCCATGAGCTTGGATGAATTGCGTGCCAAACTTATGGAGCTCGACACGGAAACAGCGCGGAAGATTGACCTGAAGAATAGGCGTCGCGTAGTCCGCGCGGTGGAGATTTGTTTGCTCACTGGGAAGCCCTCGTGGCAGGTCGTAGCTGGGGTCGCTGGCCCCGGTCAGCCGGGATCAACGATCCCCGCTACAGGCGTCTTCGTTTATCGCAACCGGGAAGAGCTTTACGCCCGAATCAATGAGCGAGTGGAACGAATGTTCGAGCATGGCGTCATCGAAGAAGTCGGCGCGGCTGGGGCAACGAGCGCGACTGCTTCGCAAATGATCGGTTTACGTGAGATTCGTGAACTGCTCGCAGGAAAAGTTTCGCTCCTGCAATGTATTGTCGAGATCCAGCAATCGACCCGCCGCTACGCGAAGAGACAGTTGACCTGGTTTCGGCGCCAAAGTAATTTTGAACCACTGAATCTATCGTTATTCAATCACAACGACGCTGTGAAATGGATTTCGCAAAAAGCACGCCGCTGCTTTGCACAAGGGAATGATTGAAACGCGTCCGCAAAAAACGCAGGAGCGCGCGCTCCTGATTGGCTTGGAAAGGGAAGGCGTCTCGAAATGGGACTTGCAGGATTCGCTGGCGGAGCTGCGAGAGCTGGCGAGTTCAGCCGGAGCGAAAGTGGTCGACACGGTCACGCAAAAGTTGCCGAAACCGACCGCTCCCTACTACATCGGCCGCGGCAAAGCGGAGTCGATCAAAGATTCCTGTCAGGACCAGCAGGTTACTTCGGTCATTTTCAACGATGAACTCTCACCCGCACAGGGGCGCAACCTCGAAAATCTATTCGCGCGTAAAGTTCTCGACCGAACACAATTGATCCTCGACATCTTTGCTCAGCGCGCGCGCAGCCGGGAAGGCCGATTGCAGATCGAGCTTGCCCAGTTGCAGTATCTTTTGCCGCGGCTTACCCGGATGTGGCATCACTTGTCCCGGCAGACGGGTGGGATCGGCACGCGTGGGCCGGGCGAAACGCAATTGGAAGTTGATCGTCGTCGTGTGCAGGAGCGAATTGCGCGGTTGGAGCGAGAGTTGGAAGCCGTGCGCAAAACACGTGCAATACAGCGCGAAGGTCGCAAACGACATCAATGGCCTGTTGCCGCCGTAGTCGGATATACCAATGCCGGCAAATCGACGTTGTTGAATCTGCTCACCGGCGCGGACGTCGTTGCCGTAAACAAACTTTTTGCGACGCTCGATCCCACCACCCGCAGTTTTGTTTTGCCTAATAAACAGCGGGTCCTTCTTACCGACACGGTGGGATTCTTGCGAAGACTTCCTCACACGCTGATCGAATCGTTCAAGGCCACGCTCGAAGAAGTAAGCGAAGCCGATCTGCTCATTCACATTGTCGATCTCAGTCATCCCCGAGTGGACGAACAGATGGAAGCAGTCGATGGCGTGATCAAGGAACTGGACGCCTACGGCAAGCAAACTCTGATCGTGTTTAACAAGATTGACAACCTTCCAAGTTACGAGTTGATCGACTCGTACCTGAAGCGCTTTCCAGGCAGTGTTGCGATCTCCGCGCGCACCGGAGAAGGTGTTAACAAACTCGTGCAGGCTCTCGAAGACGCGCTGAGCGCGTGGAGACTGCGTTCACGTTTCCGTATTCCATCGAAAGAATCGGCGTTAATCGCGGAGATTCATCGAGTCGGTCACGTATTGGAGCTTCGGTATGAAGGTAGCGATGCTGTAATTATCGCGCATGTTCCCCCGCATCTGGAACAAAAGCTGGCGGAGTACGCCATGCGCCAATAGAAGCTGATTTCAGGGCAAAGCATTATCTCGCGATGCGCCGGCAATTGGGAATCGCCAATGCCATTTTCACAAACGCAGATAATTTTACTAATTGTTCAGGACCGTTTGCGGCGCGGTCTTACGCAACTGTAGCTGTATGTTCACTTGATGTAGTTCCGCAGTAAGCGCATCAATTTGATTTTGTTGATGTGCAATGATCGCATCTTGTTCCCGAACGTGGGAGTGCTCTTTGAGAAACTCATTAAGCAACATCGCGTTTACCTGATCGTAGCGAACACTGTAAGTCGTTCCTTCCTTGTTATGCACAACAAGGTTGCGATTCACTTTTTCCACATCTTCGGCGATAAGGCCGAATTGTGGGGCGCCTTCGGGGTCAAGCTCCTTTTTGTAACGGAAAGTCACTGGTTTAAGTGAAAAGATTGCTTCGCTGGCGTCATCCATCGGATTAATATTTTCCTTAAACCTGGAAGACGACATTGAAATGCCAAGCTTGCCGTTTTGATCAATCACCACCGGGATCCCAGGGCCGCTGACCGGACCAAAGATGCCGGCGATAAAGCAATTCGACACAAATTGCGGGTTGCCAATGCGTATCGTCGCGGA
>DATBEX010000014.1:0-16739 GCA_036558805.1 Candidatus Udaeobacter sp. | reverse complement strand
CTAGTGCCGACCGAAAGCCTGGTGCCCGAGTCGTTTAACTGCAACGCGTGCGTGGACCAGTTCTGTATCGAGCAGCCGGGCGTTCCCAGGAAACTCGATTCGCTTTCCTACGGCTACATGATGCAGCGCCTGACGTACCGCAATTTCACTGATCATCAGATGCTGTTGTTAAACCACACCGTGGCCGCCGACGGCGACCCGACGCAAAACCACGCGGGCATCAGATGGTACGAGCTTCGCATGGGCACATCGGGGCCCTGGGAAATTTATCAGCAGGGAACTTACGCACCCGATGCCAACGATCGTTGGCTTGGAAGTATCGCGATGGACACAAACGGAAACATCGCGCTTGGGTTCCACGTCTCGGGCGCGAACGAGTTTCCCTCGCTCCATTACGCGGGCCGGCGGCCGAATGACCCGCTCGGCACGTTGCCACTCGGCGAGCTAATACTGATGGATGGCAATGGCGCCCAGTTGGATGACAGCTTTTTCGGAGATTATAGCCAAATGGCAATCGATCCGAGTGATGATTGTACGTTTTGGTACACTGGCACCTACTATCCCGAGACTGGCAACGCGACCCACTGGCACACGCGAATTGGAGCATTCAAGTTTGGGAACTGTTCTCCCTCACCGCGGCCGCGTCCCACTCCGCACCCTCGTCCAACTCCGCCGGGATAAAGATGAAATAAGACGGGAGACGTCGAATCGTTAAATTTTCCAAGCTCAACGCGCAGCGGCGACACAATCGTGAGTGAGTGTACCTCGCTCGGTCCCTATTCAGTTCGACCGCGTGAGTTTTCAAACACGGCGACGCCCGCCACAGCGGGCAGGCTTTGCCGAGGCTACAACAACAAAAAAGCCGCCAAGGCATGGCCCGGCGGCTTTTCTGAAGACTTGTTTGTTTAACTCATGCCAAGCGATGAGAGCGTTGGTTCGTCAATCACTGCTGTGGCGTATAGGCCGTTATCGTTTTGGTAAGCCGTGAGCGCTTCGCGCGTTAACGGGCCAAGTAATCCGTCGACCTCGCCTTGATAATAACCCATCTCCTGCAGCGCAGCTTGCACGTTGGCGATCACGCGATCAGGCGGCACAGCACTGGAGCCGACATAGATCGGCGCGTCGTAAGCGTAATACTGCGCGGCAGAATCGTAGCCCCACGCCGGAAACCAATAGCCGTTGTTCCAGTAATAGTAACCGCCACCAATTAGCTCTACCCGATTAAAGTGCGTGTGGTACCAATTACGATCGTGCCACTCAGGATGGTAGGACCGGAAAACCTGGTATTGTGGTCCTTGCCATTGCTGGCTTCCGCTGATGCGGTAGCTCTGGTTGAACTGCACAGGCGGGACCTTGTCCGGTTTTGGTTGCGCGCGGAAACTCGCGTGCTCCGTCTTGATCTTCTGAACGGTCTGAGGATCCGGTTTCTTCGCCTGCGCATTCAGCTTGTTACCCTGAGCGTTCGGTTTGTTACCCGGCGGATTGTTAGCTTCAGTGTTCGGTTTGTTACCCTGCGAGGTAGCAGCAGCTTTGGACTTCTCACGCTCGTTAGCGGGAGCTGGACCAGGCGGCTTGTTCGCGGTTTCAGATTCATTCGTCGTGCTGCGCCCTTTCTTGCGCTGTTCTAACTGGCCCTTGCTCGCATTCACATTCGCATTGGCTCGCTCTTTCTCAGGAGCTTTCGTCTGGTGCGGCTTGGACTCACTTGATTGTGGCGCTTGCTCGTGTCCGCGCGTCTTTGCCTCCGCGCGCTGGTGCGGGACGGGTTGTGGTGGTTCCGGCGCAGGTCTTGCCTCGTTCCCCGGGTGCGATTTCACCGGGTGCGTCGCCGGTTGCGCCTTCTCTTTCTTTGGTTTTTGTTCTTGTTCGTCCGGCTGCGCGATCGCGCTGGCAGCCAGCGCAAGCGAACAACTCATCAATATAGCTATAACTTTTTTCATGTTACCTTTCGTCGGGTTTCGTTTGTTATTTATTCGAATTCCTGCGAATCATTGGGCGATTCCTCGTGGCAGGATATGACGATTCCCTGATCAGATTCGTAACAGCGATCCTTTTTGGTTCCCTTGGCTAATGCGATATAGGTGTTTCGCCAAGAGTTCTCGTTAAGGTGACCCTTACGTTATCCCTAGGTTCAAATCCTAGGCAGCAATGAAAGTTTCTTCCAATTATCTGTGCGCATAAATCTTTGCTGAGACGAACGGAGAAATTCGTGGTTTGTGTGGGTAGTGATGACGGGATTTTTACGGTGCGGTTGAGGCGGGTCGTCAGCTACCTGTGCTAACACACTTCACACCGGCGGAGGGAGTCACCGTGAACCTCTGCACCCGTCATCGCTCTGATCTAATCTGCAATGCGAATTCCTTGGCACGTTGCCTGAGATCTTTTTTTCCCGACTGCATCCTTCTTAGTTCACCCATCTTGAGTCTTAATTGAAAGTGTTACGGGTCCAAAACTTTTTTGGATACGAACTAATAAGGAGAAGGGAGAAACCTCCGAAAGTAAGGAGGTAGAAGGAAGAAGTTCGCAAAGCAGATTTCGGAGTCGTAGGAACCATGCTCCTCCATGCGGCTCGAGCTCGGGCGGAGGTCCGAATCTTTGCGAGATCTAAAAGTACCTAAAAGGGGAAAACTATGAAAATACTTACGATAACAGCAATAACAGCATTGGCTTTACGGCTCATGGCGCTAGGTCAGCAAGCGGAGCCACAACAGACACAGGGACAGGGGCAGACGAATGAACCGCAGACTTCTGCGCCGGCAAAAGGGAAGAAGATGAAAGCGCCGGAGCAGGAGACGAACAAATCAAAAGCAAAACCTGAGACCGGCACAAACGCAAGTGAACAGTCGAACGTTAAAGGTCGTCCTCAGGAGATCAAGAAGAACGCGCCTGGGGAACGTTCCAGCACAAACGAGACTAACGTGAGAGGCACGAATGAGACCAACGTTAGGAGCACGAACCAGACGAACGTGAATCAATCCACGAGGGTAAACGTGCAAGAGTTCAAGTCGCGTCATAGCGAAGTGTTCAGTCTTGGGCGGCATCCGAAGGATTTCTTTGTCCAACGATTTGGAGCGACTCATGTCCGGCTGATCGGGAACGCGTACTTCGTGTTCGTAGACGGCTGCTGGGTCTCCGTTGATGTAGACGGCTACATCTATACGGAGAGGGTGATTTGCGCCGGCGATCCGGACTTTATTGAGGTTCAAGGCTAACGCCTGCTCCACAAAAGCGCTCCGCTGAAAATGCGGGGCGCTTTTTTTTGTACGAGCGATCAGCGCGGATCAGGAACGGACTTTTTCCTGGCATTGGCGCGATCTTGCAGCAACTGGTCGATTGAAAACATGCCAGCACCGGTGAAGGTCAAGGTCGCGAAGGTGATGAGGTAAAGCGCAGCTCTCAGCCAATCTTCGCCCAGTTGCACACTCGTATAAAGCGCGCCGACCATTCCCAACGCGAGAGTCGCCACTGCGAACCGTGTCAGAAAACCGATACCGACGAAGAAAGCGCCGATCGATTCGTTCAGCGTGATCCACAATGCGAGAATGACCGGTAACGGGAAGCCCACATGCGCAATCAGTGGCGCGAGCCCGATGGTCGACAGCGGTTTTCCCGCATGAAACGCCGTCACGTACCATCCGATCTTTTGAATACCGAAGGTAAATGCCAGCAGGAATCCGGCTCCGCGCAAAAGCAAAAGACCCAGATCGATCATCAGTAAGGGTTAATGGGGAAAAATAAAAGAGAAGGATGTCGAGACAACACCTGAGAGGTAACGGCAAGTTTTCAGCGAGACAATCGATTTGAATGGAGGCATTGCGGCTGAGGATCCGCAGGCGTGCAGGGGCGCGTGTCTCTACGCGCAAATGAGCTAGCAGCTGAGAACAGTCGCCTCTACAGGAAAATGAATTTGGCGGTGAGACATCGCCGCAACAGTGGACTAGAATCCAACCGCAAGCGGCATTGAACGCGAATTTTAAAAACAACTATGAATGAGGAACAAACCAAAGGGAAAATCCTTCGTGGAACGGAGGGAACTGTAACACCGCAGATGATCGAGCAGCGGGCACATGAGATCGCGCGGGCCGATGGGCGTGAAGAAGCAAATGATCTCGACCGGACCCAGGCGCGCGAGGGCCTGACCGGTTCTACATCGAGTTCGGAACAGAAGTCGACGGTGAGCGAACCGGACCCCGACTGGTACACGCCGCGCGGATCGTCCGGTGAGAAAGTTCCTACGGTGCGCCCGGAGGATAAGGGAAATATTCCCCAGAAATTGATTCAGCAAGGCATTGAGGAAGCTGACCACGATCAGCGTTCAAACGCCGGGCGAGCTCAGAAATAACCCGAAATCCGCGATAAGTTAAGGCTGATGATCAGCGTTTGCGCGGCCGCTTGATCAGTTTGCGCAGGCGCTGCGTTGTAATATCGCGATCGATTTTGCCGCCAGCCACATCGAGCATCAGTTTTTCCCATTGGTGGTTATCAGGTTTCGGTTCGATTCCGTTAAGCCGAAGGAACACGATCGCAGCCATCATTGCAGTCCGTTTGTTCCCATCGGCAAAGGGATGGTTCTTGCAGATGTAGAATAAATAGGCGGCGGCAACTTCCACAACATCGGCATAAGGAGATTTTCCACCGAATCTGGATTGCGGCGTCAATACCGCTGAGGCAAGCAGGTTTTCGTCGCGGACACCTTTTGGGCCACCGAATTGTTTGATTGCCTCGGCGTGAATCTCCCGAACGATGTCGATGCCAAGGTGGACGCAGTCGTCGGACGTCGCGCTCACGCAAGTTTGCGCAACGTTTTGCGATAATCGCGGGCTGTTTTCTTAATAACCGAGTTGATTTCTTCCTTCGAGGGGCCGGGCCGCAGCGGCATCAGCATGATCGCCCCGCTCTCGGGGATAACAGTCACATTGACCTGGTCGCCCACTTTTACGCGTGCCAGATCCATCAACGCGGCATCAAAGATAATGCCCTGCGAATTGCCCACCCTGGTGATCGTCTTGGTCATTTCGTAATACGTTGTTTTACTGATGGGCGGATGTCAAGGATGCGAATCGATGATTCTGCCTTGTTAACTCCTTCTATTCTTCGATGGAACCACTTATTTTTCGAAGGTGTTCCCGAAACGTGTAACCCGGATCCGTTGCGCGTTTCTTTAGATACTGCGCAAACTGCAACTGTTCCCGGAGCGACTGGCCGCCTTTGATTTCTTCCGCCTGACGTCGCTCCCGTTCCCAGATTTCCTGCGCCAAGCCGAGCAGTTCCTCGATGCGTTCGGCAACAACAAACAAACAGCCGTCGTCATCGGCGAAGACAACATCGCTGGGTTCGACCAGAAATTCGCCGAACCGGGCGGACCGTAACGCGGATGAATCACGAGTGTCGAGGCGTTGCGGACCAGAGGGACACGTTCCGTAACTGAAAATGGGCAAACGAATCTGACGCAGTTCTGGCGTGTCGCGATGCGCTCCCCAGACGAGAATTCCAGCCAGGCCACAGTGTTGAGCTTCGAGCGCGGTTAAATCGCCGATGCAACCTTCGTCCAGGCGGCCGCCATTATCGATCACCAAAACGTCGCCTCGGCGCCCGTTTTGCATCGCTTCCAGAAAAACATCGACGCTTCCAAAATGTCTGACCGGCAACGCCAGGCCGGCGAGACGTTGATTGGGAGTCACCGACCGAATGCCGGGCGGACCAATTCGGAACGGAATCTTTAAGCGGATCGCGGCATCAGCGATGAGCGGAGTAGAAAGTTCGGCAAAAGCGCCAGACAGCGATTCCGCTTCCACACAGGGACCTTGCTCGCATCCGGCCGGCTTTGCAATGTGGGTTCCGCAAGTCGCGTACTTCGGCCGACGTCGAGCGAAAATACGTTACAAACTCGTGCCCGTGATGCGGTAGCATTGCCGGCCAGGTGAACGAGCGACACGAAGACATCGCCTCTGCGCTTCCAAAAAACCTGGACCAATTGCCGCGGCTGGGCGGATTTCGTCTGCGAGGTGTTGAGATGACGCGCCTGGAAACGTTTATTGATGCAGCCTTCGCCTTTGCAATCACGATGCTGGTGATCGCTGCGCAGCAAATCCCGGACGATATCGAAACGCTCCTGGCCGCTTTTAAGAATGTGCCCGCGTTTGTTGCGAGCGTCATCGTGCTCGGAATTTTTTGGCGAGGGCATTGGTTGTGGAGCAGGCGTTACGGCCTCGAAGATGGCATCTCGATTTTCATTAGCTGGGCGATGATTGTGACGATTCTTATCTATATGTACCCGCTGAAGGCGATTTTTACTTCCATGTGGTTTCTCATTAGCAGCGGTCGAGTAGGTCACACGCTCGGAGCTCATTCCGAATCGGAAGTGCGCGCCCTTTTTGCGGTCTTCGCGCTCGGGTTTACTGCCATCGCACTTGAAGTGGTGTTGTTATATCTGCGCGCCTGGCAGCTACGAGAACCGTTACGGTTGAATCCACGGGAAAGATTGATCACGCTTTCTGAGGTAACGGGATGGAGCGTCCCGCTCTGCGTGGGCATCGTTTCGTTTGTTCTGGCGCTGACCCTGCCGTCAGAGCAAATCGCCTGGAGCGGCTGGATATATTTTTCGATGATCATTCTCGTGCCGCTACATTCGGCTTACAGCAGGCGAAGGCCGAAGGGGTAGAAGATTAGAAGTGAGAAGTAAGAACGAAGAAGTAATAAGTGAGACGTGAGAAGTAAAAATTCGGATTAGCCAAGAGCAATGAAAGCGATTCAGGTAAATGAATTTGGTGGGCCGGAAGTTCTTCGGTTGGAAGAAGTGGCGACGCCGCAGCCCGGTCCGGGTGAGGTGCTTGTTCGGATCCATGCAATCGGTGTTAACCCGGTCGAGACTTACATTCGTGCGGGTAAGTACGCGCGTCTGCCGGCATTGCCTTACACACCGGGCAACGACGGCGCGGGCGTGGTCGAGCAGTTGGGTCCGCCTGCGACTGAGACGAGCTCCGGCACGACAAGCGACTGCAAGTTCAAGCCGGGCGATCGTGTTTACACCGCAGGATCACTCAGCGGGACGTATGCAGAGTTTGCGTTGTGCAAAACGGACCAGGTTCATCGCTTGCCTGATAATGTTTCGTTCGCTCAAGGCGCGTCCGTGGGCACGCCGTACGCAACAGCGTACCGCGGGATGTTCCAGCGGGCTGAAGCGAAGCCCGGCGAGACGGTGCTCGTGCACGGCGCAAGCGGCGGTGTTGGGACGGCGGCGCTGCAACTTGCGCGCGCTCGCGGACTGTGCGTGTTAGGCACCGCTGGAAGTAACGAGGGTTGTAAGCACGCGCGCAAAGAAGGCGCGCACGAAGTGTTCGATCATAGTGCGCCTGATCATTTCGATCAGATCATGAAAGCGACCGGTGGGCGCGGCGTCGACGTGATCGTGGAATTGCTCGCGAACGTGAATCTCGGAAAAGATCTGACCATTATGGCGAAGGGCGGTCGCGTTGCGATTGTTGGCAGCCGCGGCCGGGTGGAGATCGATCCGCGCGATACGATGCAGCGCGACGTCGATCTTCGCGGGATGGTGTTGCCGAACACGCCACCTGCAGAGATGGCAAGCATTCACGCAGCGCTCGTGGCCGGTTTGGAAAACGGGATATTGCGTCCGGTGATCGGCAAAGAATTTCCGCTGGCCGAAGCGGCCGAGGCGCATCGCGCGGTCATGGAATCAGGAGCGGTGGGGAAGATCGTTCTGCGGACGTGAAAGTAAGAAGTGAGAAGTGAGGTCGCAATTTGCAACCTCAAAGACTTCGCCTCCTCCGCGGTGAGTTGAAATGCGAAGTCTTCCGGAAATCGTTTCCGGTTGCGGCGATATTGTTCGTTCAACCTTTTGGTGGGAATGCCGTACAACGCGGCGAGATCGGTTTCAGCCATTGAGTAACGATTCAGTTCGGCTTCAATTTGCGATGAGTTTCAAAGTAGCGCAGCTGACGCTACCGTAAGTCTCATTTCGAGAGGATTTATTCATGGAAATTCATCAGTTGCGTTACTTCGTCGCGGTGGCGGACGAAGGGAGTTTTTCCCGCGCGGCCGCCAGGGTGCGCGTTGCGCAGCCGTCGCTCAGCCAACAGATTCGAAAGCTGGAGGCGGAAGTCGGTCAACCGTTATTCGATCGTCTGCCACGTTCAGTTGTGCTCACTGAAGCCGGACGTTGTTTCATCGATTATGCGCGGCAAATTTTGGCATCGATCGGCGACGCACGACGGTGCGTGGACGATCTCAAGGGCGAGGTCGCAGGGCGAGTGGCGGTGGGCGCAATTCCGACCATCGCGCCCTATGTGCTTCCAGAATTGGTAGTGACATTCCAGAAACATTATCCGGATGTAATCCTGGAGATCGTCGAGGACGTGACTGATGGCGTTACTCGACGAATTGAAGCCGGTGAGCTGGACGTGGCATTAGCATCCACTTGCCGAACGAGTCCAACTTTGCGACGCGAATCTGTAGCCAGCGAACCGTTGCTTCTGCTAGTGCCTGAACAACATCCCTTGGCAAAGAAAACCTTGATAGAATTCGACGATCTTAAATCGCAGAGGTTTCTTTTACTTCACGAAATGCATTGCCTGTCGCAGCAGGTCAATCATCTGCTCGAGTCCCGGCGTCTCCGGCCAGAGATCGCGCTCGCCGGCAGCCAACTCAGCACAATCGCGAACATGGTCGCGGCTTCGATCGGTATTTCAATTGTGCCGCAAATGATGGTGAAACATCATGGCACGCCCGGGTGTGTGAGCTTGCCGTTTGCTCCGCCCGTCCCGGAACGGGAACTAAATCTGCTTTCGAATCCGCTTCGATTTCAGAGCAAAGCCGCTGCAGCGTTCCGTCAGGAAGCCGCAGCGGCCTTGTCTGGAAAGGACTCGTCGATTGCTCGCGACGCGAAAGAATGAGGTCTTATCTCATTCTTTCCAACGCAGTCGCTACCATCGAAAGCATCGGCCAGACAGCGAGGATCAGGATTACCCCAAACCCAGCTAGCTCCGGCAAATAATGCGGGTGTGCCCTGTGGACATATCTTGTCTCGAGGAATCGCGCGATGCGCTGTCCTAAAGGCATTCTAGTTTCCATTTTGTCTCCTCTGTTGTTGTTAGTTGTTGCTGGTTAAAGTTCATTGAGCCCAGGTTCGCGAGGGTCTCCATTTGGTGAGACCGGGAACATCAAAGTTCCTAACGGCGCGTAGCTTACGACCCAGAGCGTGGTCGAGCGAATCAACCGATTACGTTCCAGGAACGGCGTTTTTCACTGGTTGTTCCCATGTCAAACCTGAGCCGTTCATGCAATCAACTGGCCACACTCTGGTCGCCGGTTGAAAGACTTTATGCGTCTAGCGGTGATAGGATTTGCCTATTCCAGAGGTTTTTTGGGATTACCGGGGTCAAGGACCCCAGCGACAGCTACAACTCGAGCATTGTGCCACGACAATTTGCGGCGAGGCAGTGGCAGGCGAATTTCTGTTTTGATTCTTTCGTAATCGCCTCGTCGATTTCCAGCGCGTAATCGTAAAAGAGTTCTTCGCCTGGCTGGATATCGCGAATCGCTTCGATGAAGATGCGATCGTCTTCTTCAACGGCTTCGCAGTTTGGCTCGCAGCTATGGTTGATCCAGCGCGCGTCGTTGCCGCCGATTTCTGGATTGATTACTCCGCCGTTTTCCAACCCGAAATTAAATGTGTGCGGATCGTTCTCGTCGTTGGGGGCGGCTTCCCACGAGACGCGTTCACCGGTGTACTCGATAATGCGAGTGCCGTGGGGAATGAATTGGGCGGCATAAACCCCGTGCCCGTGCACGCCGGACTCGCGAACTTCGATTCGTATGGTTTGCTTTCGACTTTTACGCTTCTTTGCCATCGAGAGAAAGGAAAGGTAAGAAGTGAGAAGTGGGAATTAAGAATTAAGAATTAAGAATACAATGGAGTTCAAGGATGAAGGAAGCGAGCATTATAGCGGAGTAGGGAAAATGGGAGCAAAATGACACTGGAAGAACGCACGAAGCTTGAGTCGATCGATATCATTCTACAATCCGAGTCTGTTCGCCGACAAGTTCGCCCGATTATCGAACGCGTCCGAGAAGAGCTCGCCCGGCAGACGGAGGCGTTAATGACTTGGGAAGCAATTCCGTTGAGCGTTTTCGGTGGCGCGTTACCGCGTGAGATTCGATCTGCGTGGGTTTTTATTTTGCGCGCAGGCGCGGACACCGGAGCGGAACGTCATCCGAACAGCCATCAGCGCATGATGACGTTTGAAGGGACCGGGAATATGAAAACCGGCCAGCCGGGATGTTGGCGATCCAACGCGTTGGTTAGCGACCTGGAGGCACCGCTGGAACAACGCTGGATTTCAATCCCGCCGAATGTCTGGCACTGTCCCCTGGTTGGCCCAGACACTCACTGGACGGTGGTTTCGTTTCACACAGTGCCGGCCGAGGAATTGATTGAAGAAAAGCCGGATGACAGTACTAAAAATGGAACGAAGCAAATGAAGTACCTGCAGCGAAAATGAAAAAGACGATAGAATTTCTCATAGTTACGGCGGCGTTTGTGATTATCTCTAGCCCGGTCCGGGCGAACCTCGGTGACGGCTCCGACAGGATCGACGACCTTTATGGCAACCTTGTTCAGCGGCGTCTGCGCGATGACGGAACTGTCAGCGTCCTCTACCATAAGGATCGATATCTTTACCTGGTGATCTTTGCCAACGACCGGAGCGTTTCAGAAAGCTATTCTCATATGAACGGCAAGGATTTGTCTGAAAAAGAGATCGCAAAATTTTTGAAAGCGAACTCCGCAGGTGGGACGTGGATTCCAGCCGGCGCGTCGAATGAACGGCGCTTCAAAAGAAGTGACAACGGAGCTGAGGCGGCGTACGGAACCGTAAGCGGACGCCGGGCACTGACAGTACGACAGGTTCGTGGCAAAGGCGCGCAGCCTGTGAGTGATTGGTGATTTGCCCGTGCCAGGACACGCGCAAAAAAAAGATCGCCCTGGTTTCGACTAACGTGTTAGCCTCCAAGGCCTAACCAAACAAGCCTATGCTAAACATCATTTGGTACATTATTGTCGGCTTCATTGTCGGGTTAATCGCACGCGCCATTATGCCCGGGGCACAGCATCTCGGTTTCATAATGACGACTGTGCTGGGCATCGTCGGCTCGATCCTCGGCGGATTGATCGCTCGCCTGTTTTCCAAACCGGAACCGGGCGCGCCGTTTCATCCGGCTGGATTTATCCTGTCGATCATTGGCGCGATCATTTTGCTTTTTATCTGGGGAAAATTGGCCTAACGAAGGCCGCTATTTCGCTTCGTTCGCGGCGCCGTCGTGTACGAGCCGCGTAAAGCAAATTCCGGAACGGCCGACGGAACCGACTCAAGACGTCGCCTGGAGTGAGGTCTTCCGCAGGACCCACGCTGCCACTATACCGACGCAGAGAAAGCCGACGATCTGGATAAGCATGTAACTGGCAGTATAAACAAAAGGGAACCCATACCAATTCCAATAAGAGACGTTAGTGGCGATCGCGACCAGGATTCCGACAACTAAAACGAAGCCGACTCGCCCGCCGAAACTCGTAATGCGTGTCTGGGCCAGAAGGAAAACGGCCAGGACGGCTGCCAACAATTCGGTGGCGAATTCGATTCCCATTAATTTGCCAAACGTAAACTGCCGGCGGGGGTGATACATCAAGATCCCCGACGGACCGCTGGCTGCTTTCGCTGCTATTTGTTTCATTGCTTCATTTTTTTCCTGGTGAGTTGCGTTTTTGCCAACGCCCATTCCAGGAAAAATGTAAAGACCAGTTTGGTCGCCGATGTTGCTTTGCATCGCGCTGAGCACAGCTGATTCATTTGGAATCTCGGCGACCCCAACTTCCCCCAGAGGCAACAGCATATGTGCGATTGAAGTCCAGATAAACATGGCAATTCCGCCGAGAATTCCAGCGAGAAGAATTTTCATAGACGGAAGGCTGAATGGTTGGAGGAAAATTTAGAAGGAAAAACTGAACGGCCGAGCAATTCGTTAGGGCGAGTCCCAACTGGTGACTGATCAGCTGTGGCCCGATTGTCGTTTGGTCTAGAGACAAAGACTCAGGTAAACGGGCCTGCAATATTGTCGAAACATTACAAAATTTTAATGTAAAAAGTCTTGACCTCTTTTTCGCTGTTAAGGCAGTCTAAGTGTCCTTGTTTCGGGAAGTTACTCGAGCCTCCAACCCGAATTACCGAAACTTCAGCCTAACAAACATATGCAAACTCCACGTTGGTTCATTGGTAACCGTTTTGTCTCGCATCTGCGCATGGCAGGTGCCGTAATCCTGTTGTCCGCAGCGGCCGCTATGGCGTTCGTCGCGGTGAAACCGTCGGGCCCATTTTGGGCGAATTCAGACAACGAAAACGCGTTCAAGAAACTTGAACAAGTGCGCGCCCAATTCCTTCGGAATAAACTAGCCTTACCTGGCGCCGAACGAGAAGGCGGCCCAATGGCCGCGGCCGAAGAGGATTATGCGAATCGGGCCGGTCCAGCTCCGTATGTGCCATTCGAATTGACGCGAAGGGCGCACCAGGCTTGGAGCAATGTCAGGGCGAGACCCGTGCGCAATGTGACGACGGGGCCAGGCACCCTCCTGCGGCCGGCGCCTCCTCCTGCTCAGTGGACGCTCGTCGGTCCAACCTCGGCAAACAATCCGGACGTGTTGACCTTTAGCGGAGCTCCTTACACAACCTCTGGTCGAATCACAGCTTTTGCTCTCGCACCGAACTGTGGCCAGGGCCATTGCACCCTTTACCTGGCAGCGGCTGGGGGCGGCGTCTGGAGAACAGACAAGGCGCTGCACACCAACCCTTCTCAAGACTGGGAATTCATCTCCGCTAGTTTCGCTACCAACGCGATCGGTACGTTGACGATTGATCCGAGCGACCCGTCGGGTAACACGATCTATGCCGGGACGGGCGAACCCAATGCGTCGGCCGATTCGGAGGCTGGCTTTGGAATTTACAAATCAACCAATGGCGGAAACACGTGGACGCATCTTGCAGCGAATACGAGTGTTCCTGCTGGCTCAGGGGTGGATTGCGACGCAGTATTGGGTGTGCCGCCCGGAACCTTTGGTGTCCTACACGCTCCAGCTTATAGCGGCCCCGCTTTCGACGGGCGCGCCATTTCTTCGATCATCATCGATCCGAACAATCCGAACACCATGTACGTTGGCTCCGCGCGTGCTGTGCGCGGGGTTAGTTCCGTTTCAAGTGGCGGGGCGGTAACTCTTGCTCCCGGGCTTCCGCCGTATGGATTCTGGAAGTCTACCGATGGCGGGGCCACTTTTACCCTGATTAACTTTCAGGATGTTTGTTTGAATCCAACGCTCCCGGCTAGCGCAGGAATCATTCAGGCAAGCTTCGGTTCAACGCGTGGAGTTCATGAAGTAGCGCTCGATCCAAACTCGCCGAGTATTGTCTACGCCGCTCCGTTTCCTCAAAACAACGCGCTCCCGCTCAATACCAAGGGCGGTGTCTGGCGTTCGACTGACAGCGGCGCTAACTGGACTCAGATCAAGAACGCGCTAAACGCAACGCAAAACACGGATCGGGCATCGTTTGCTGTTCAGCCAATCACCGGTGGATTTACGCGGATGTACGTCGGCGTGGGAAACGCCAGCGTTGCCGCCGCGAATCAGGCCCGCCTGTATCGTACGGACGACGCGGTGCGTGCGGCCGACGCAAATTTCACCGACCTGACAGCACTGCAGCAAGCCTCCTCCGCGCCGAACCAGACGCTGAACTACTGCGGTGATCCGGCGGCTGGCGCGCAATGCTGGTACGATAATGTTGTTTATTCACCGCCCGGAAAACCCAATGTTGTTTATCTGGGTGGCTCATTTAACTACAGTCAGTACGGCTTTAGAAACAACGGTCGCGCGTTTATCCGTTCGGCGGATGCCGGCGTGACTTTTACCGATATGACATGGGACGCGACGACGAAGCCGCCACCACCGGGGACATGTTGCCAGCCAAATCCAATCGCCCCGAACGGCATGCATCCGGATAGTCACGCGATGGTAGAGGTCCCCGGCACCGACATCGCTTTCTTCGGTGGCGACGGAGGAATATTGCGTTCGAGTGGGAGTTTCACAAATATCTCGTCGCAATGCTCAGCTCGCGGGTTGTCCGGCACCAATCTTGCGACATGCGTGCAGATGCTCTCGGCAGTCCCAACGCAACTTCTCACAACTTACAATGACGGACTCTCAACGATTCAATTTCAGAGCGTCTCGATTAATCCATTAAATGCGAACAACCTGATGGGCGGCACGCAAGACAATGGAACATTCGAAAAACCGAGCAATTCCACGACTAACTGGCCGCAGGTGATCTACGGCGACGGTGGTCAGTCCGGCTTCAACCTCGGGAACCCTGCATTTCGATTTAACTCGTTCACCAGCAACTTCCATGACGTGAACTTCCGAAATGGCGATCCAACGAAGTGGGTGATCGCGAGTGGCCCAATCGCGGCAAGCGGCGAAGGCGCGCAGTTCTATGCGCCCATCATCGCCGACCCTGTCAGTGCGGGGACGATCTTCCAAGGGTCTCTGAGCGTGTGGCGGACTCAGGATTGGGCTGGCAACCAGGCATTCCTGGAAGCCAACTGCCCTGAGTTTACGACCTCGGGCGCGAACCCAGCTTGCGGCGACTTCGTCCAGATCGGACCCGCAGGTGCTACAAATTTGACTGCAAGCGCCGCAGACTATCGAGGGACTACTCTTGCTGGCGGGAATGTAGCGGCGGTCGCGCGCGGAACGTCTGATGCGTCAACGTTATGGGCGGCTACTACGACAGGACGGGTCTTCATTTCAAAGAATGCCAACACAACGAACATTAATGTCACCTTTACACGGCTCGATTCACTCGCTGCAAATAGCCCGCCAAGATTCGTCAGCACTATCTTCGTTGACCCCGCGAATGCGAACCATGCCTGGATTTCATATTCAAGCTACAGTTCGCTGACTCCAGCGACGCCTGGGCACATCTTCTCCGTGACGTATGATCCGAATGCTGGCACGGCGACTTGGACGAATCTGGACGGATCGGGAGCGACAGCGTTCCCGGATTTCCCGGCAACGAGCGTCGCGTTTGATTCCGTCACGGGCGATCTGTATGCATCTAACGACTGGGGCGTTCTGAAGAGGGCGAATGGCTCGAGCGATTGGAACGTCGCAGCTCCTGGCCTTCCCATGGTCGAGGTAAACGGCGTCGTGATAGCCACGAGTGCGCGGAAGCTCTATGCGGCTACGCACGGACGGAGCGCCTGGGTGTTAAATTTGCCGTAAGTCGAGTTTAAATTCGGTTCGCAACCTGGGCGGGATGGTGAAAGCCTTCCCGCCCATTTTTTCCCGTGATCAATTCCGGCCCGGTACGTCGTCAATCTGGCATTTTCCAAAGCGACCGGGCCATTGGTATCGACTACCTCTAGCATTTTCTCGGTGCAGACGAGAACGTAACAACGCGATTGACAAACGTGTCCGGCTACGATTTAATATGCGGCGCTAGTTTCCTTCCTCGCCAGCAATTCTCTCGGCGGGGGTTTATTCGGAAATTCGCAGGTTCAATCAGCGGTTGCATAACAATCCCCATCCATGGCGGGACATAGTAAGTGGTCGAAGGTCAAGCGTTTTAAGGGCGCGATCGACGCGAAACGCGGCAAGATCTTCAGCAAATTATCAAAGGAGATCACCATCGCGGCAAAGCGCGGCGGCGGCGATCCCAATGGCAATCCGCGCCTTCGCAGCGCCATTCAGGCCGCCCGCACGCAGAGCATGCCAAACGATAACATCGAGCGCGCGATCAAACGCGGAACCGGTAAGGGGAAAGACGCTCAACAATTCGACGAAATCGTTTACGAAGGTTACGGGCCGGGCGGCGTGGCCATCATTGTCGAAACGGCCACCGACAACAAGAACCGCACGGGCGCTGAGATTCGAAGTATCTTCAGCCAGCATAATGGCAACCTCGCTTCGAGCGGAAGCGTCTCGTACATGTTTCACAGGAAAGGCCAAATCACCGTTCCGCGGTCGTCCATCGACGAAGATCGATTGTTGGAAGTTGCCCTGGAGGCCGGTGCAGAAGAGTTGACAACTGACGACGATCAGTATGTTATTATTACTTCCCATGATCAGCTATACGCCGTAGCTGAAACGCTCAAAAAAGCGGGCGTAACCACCGATGGGCAAAAGTTTACATTCATTCCCGATACGACTGTTGCGGTGCCCGACGAAGCCGCTGTGCGTCAGGTGCTTCGATTATGTGATGCGCTTGAGGACGACGACGACGTGCAAAACGTCTATTCAAATCTAGAAATCCCCGACGAATTGCTGGCCAGATTGCCGGCCTGAAAAAACTATTGCTTGCAGGAGACGTGTGAAGGCGTTGCTGCGCCGCGAACAATTTAGCTTATGAACGAAGAAAACGAAAACCAATCCGCCATAGGACGGACTCGCGGTGGCGAGTCTGTGCCCACTGAGTCCGCCTCGCCGGAGCAACGGCATCATCGCCCGCGTCGCCGTTTCCCGCGAAAACGTTACCGGGACCGGGGCGATCGATTCAGGCGCGACGATGCAGAGGAGTCGCCAAATTCTTCCTCAGTTAACGCCGATTCTTCTGGCGCGGTTACTGATGTCGAGACCCTTGATCGGCCCCCTTCAGGCGGACGCGAGGGAGCGGAGCCTGGTG
>DATBEX010000013.1:0-23917 GCA_036558805.1 Candidatus Udaeobacter sp. | reverse complement strand
AGGATCGAATGCAATGTTGTGGGAATTCTCCTCAAATGGCGCTGTCCTTGTCGGTGACGTGCGCGGCCGGTACAAATTCGGCGACCAGGACCGAATCAAGATTGAAACACCGTTTGCGACTACTGTTTACCAAATCAAAATTTCCGGTGATCGAATGACACTGCAGGAACTCGGCGGCAACAAGCTTGAGTTTACGAGAACAAAGGAAACGAACGGCTCGTTCCGGTAGACCTTCAGCGATGTCGGCTGCCGTTAACTCTTCTTGTGCCGCGTTTGCTTGTTCGTGTTGCTGGCAGACGTCTTATTCCTTCGTACCACGCCAGACGTGTTAGTGCTGATAGGTGGGGTATGATGAAGAGCCAACGCGCGTCCGAGCTCTTTCTCGTCCGTCAGATCAAGACGCAATGGAGTGACCGAAACCCAGTCGTGCTCGACGGCCCATCGATCGGTCCCTTCCTCGGCTCCCTGCAGCGGGATGACCGTAAACCAGAAGATTGGGCGACCCATTGGGTCTTCACTTGGAGCAACTTTGCCGTCGTACTGCCGCACAGACTGGCGGGTCCAGCGAATACCTTTTGGTTTCTCTGGTAAATTCACGTTCACCAAGAGCATCGTGTCTTCTTTGAGCAGCATATCGATCACCTTGGCAACGTACGGATCGAGTTTGCGAAAATCCGGCTCTTTATTTTCGCTTACCGATGTGCTGAACGCGATGCCACGCACGCCCAGCAGTGCAGCCTGTTTGGCGGCGGCCAGCGTGCCGGAATGCCAGCAGGAATTGCCGAGGTTTAAGCCGAGATTGATTCCCGAAAGAACGAGATCGACATGCTGCCAATGATGCGTTCCCAGCGCTACGCAATCAGCCGGAGTACCGTCCACGTGATAAGCCTCGAAATCGCCCAGACGAATCCGCCGATACCGTAGAGGCCGCGACGCCGTGATCGCGTGGCTCATTGAAGATTGCTCAACATCGGGAGCCACGATGCGCACTTCGCCAAAACGCGACGCGACTTTCGCGAGGGCAATAATGCCAGGGCTATAGATTCCGTCGTCGTTGGAGATTAGGATTCGCATGTTCTTCATATATGAAACGTGTGCCAGATTGTTTTTGGCCGAACCAACCCACGTAGTATCTACGATTGGGAAACAGGATGCGAATCACACTGGTGCATAATCCAAAAGCTGGCGATGCCAGGCATGGCAAAAAACAACTAATGGCGGCACTGGCCAAAGCTGGTCATCACGCTACTTACCAATCCACGAAAGAACCGGGTTTCAAGAAAGCTCTCAAACAACCGACCGACCTCGTGCTTTCCGCCGGCGGAGATGGGACAACTGCAAAGGTTGCCTTCGGCCTTATCGATAGCGGCATTCCAATGAGTGTTCTTCCTCTGGGTACTGCGAATAATCTTGCGCGAGCGCTCGGGTTCGTCGCTTCTCCCGGGGAAATCATCACAAGGCTCGAAGGCGGAAAGAAACAGCTCTTTGACGTCGGACTAGCGACTGGTTCCTGGGGCGAACGATATTTTTTTGAAGGGGTCGGCGGCGGATTGCTTGCGGATTACGTTCGCGCAGCAAAGAAAGAAGAGAAAGAGAACGGCAAAGCTGAAAAACTTTCCAAAGAACAGGAGATGGCGCGGCATGGAGCACTGTTGCGCCGGATGCTGCATGACTATCCCGCTCGTCAATGGACGATCAAGATCGACGGAAAAGATATTTCCGGCCGTTATATTCTTTGGGAAGCCATGAATATTCGCTCGGTTGGTCCCGCTCTGCACCTTGCACCTCGCGCCGAGACCAGGGACGGACGATTTGATTTTGTTTGCGCTCGCGCAGGCGATCGCAGTGCCTTAATGGAACATTTCGACGCGCGTGTGGCCGGAAAAAAGAGCAAATCTCCGTTGCCAACCAGGAGATTTCGTGAATTACGAATTGCCTGGAAGGGCTCGACGATCCATTTGGACGACGAACTTTGGCGGGAGAAAAAAAAGAACAAGAAATCGTCGGAAAAAGTGACGATTACGGTCAAACCCTCGGCACTGATCGTGCTGCACCCAGCAGCGAGAACCAAAACGTAGTTCGCGAATCAGAATTCTGCGCTGCCGGGCGTGCGTGCGAACGGGATCACGTCGCGGATGTTTGGCACGCCGGTGATAAACATCAGCATTCGCTCGAAGCCCAGGCCGAAACCGGAGTGCGGCACCGTGCCGTAACGGCGAAGGTCGAGATACCATTTGTAATCGGCAGGATCCATGTTGTGGCGGCGCATGTTCTCCTCCAGCATCTCGAGGCGCTCTTCACGCTGGCTGCCACCGACGATTTCACCAATCCCCGGCACGAGACAATCCATGGCGGTTACGGTTTTTCCGTCATCGTTTAAACGCATGTAGAACGGTTTGATTTCTTTTGGATAATTGAAAACCGTAACCGGGCACTGGAAATGTTTTTCCGTCAACCAG
Source organism: Candidatus Udaeobacter sp. (assembly GCA_036558805.1). GTDB lineage: Bacteria > Verrucomicrobiota > Verrucomicrobiia > Chthoniobacterales > UBA10450 > Udaeobacter. The sequence goes on along the minus strand of DATBEX010000013.1, from coordinate 21,458 downwards.
CGTTCATGTTCCGATTGCAGGTTCAAACCGTAATCAATCGGGAATTCAAATTTTTGGCCGCTCTTCATTAGCAAATCAACAGCCGCCGTGTAGGTAATGCGTTGAAAAGGCCGTTGGACCACGAAATCGAGTCGCGCGAGCAATTCCTTGTCCACGAACCTGGCGAAAAGTTCCATCTCTTCGGGGCAATGTTCGCGCGCGTCTGCGATGAGATATTTCACAAACTCTTCGGCGAGATCCATGTTGCCGTTCAGATTACAAAAAGCCATTTCCGGCTCAATCATCCAGAATTCACTAGCGTGCCGGGAGGTATTCGAGTTCTCAGCCCGAAAAGTGGGTCCAAAGGTGTAAACTTTGGTTAGGGCCAGAGCGAACGCCTCCGCTTCGAGTTGGCCGCTCACGGTCAGATAAGTCGGTCGGGCAAAAAAATCCTTTGTATAATCGATTTGGCCCTTCCCTGTTCGCGGCATCTTCTCGGCATCGAGCGTTGTGACGCGAAACAATTCGCCAGCTCCCTCGCAATCGCTCCCAGTGATGATTGGTGTATGAACATAAACAAAACCGCGATCCTGAAAAAACTGGTGAACAGCAAAGGCCAGCCGGCTCCGCACCCGAAAAACGCTGCTGAAAAGATTGGAGCGAGGGCGGAGGTGAGCGATTTCACGCAGAAATTCAGGCGTGTGCCCTTTCTTTTGCAGCGGATAGGAATCGTCGGCAGTTCCTACGATGTCGATTTTATTGGCAATCAGCTCCCATTTTTGTCCTTTACCCTGTGACGGGACAAGGGCGCCAGTCGCACTGATTGATGCCCCTGTGGCCAGCCGTTGCACATCCGAATAATTTGCCAACGTATTTTTTGCGATCACCTGCAAATTGCGCAGGCTGGAGCCGTCGTTCAGCTCGATGAACGAAAAATCTTTCGAATCACGGCGCGTCCGTACCCAGCCGTGCACCCGAATCGAATCGATCGGCGCATTGCTTTGCAAAGCGTCCTTAATCGGAGTTGGAGAAGGCTGCGTCATATCTTTCATCGAGAGATTCCTCGATTCGCTCCGAATGACAAGTTGGTCGGCTCGGTTTGATTCTTCAGCGCCACCTGCGTCGACCAGAAAGAAAGTTAACTTAGCGGCAACCAACTTCCTGATTGCGGCGGCAGCTTCACGCCATTGAGCGACAGGTAGGTGTATTCCTGCAAAAGACGCTCGTAGTCATCCAGTAGTCTCATCGCGTCGTTAGGCTTCAGGCGATCGGTTTTGATGGCATCATCCACCTGCGCCTTGAGGAGCCGCATCAATTCGACTTTGTCCCACTGCGTCATGGAAAGGACTTCGCCGATGGTGCTGCCGCCAATCACCTCTTCAATGTACCAGCCAGATTCTTCATCGGGATCGAGAAAGACGTGCACCTCGGTCACTCGGCCAAACAAATTGTGCAGGTCGCCCATGATGTCCTGATACGCGCCGACCATGAAGACGCCCAGGTAATACATTTCGCCCGGCACAATCCGATGGAGCGGGATCGTATCGCGCACATCCTGCAAATCGGTGAACTTTGACACCTTGCCGTCGGAATCGCACGTGATGTCCACGATCATGCCGTGGCGATCGGGAGGTGTGTTGAGGCGATGGATGGGCATGATCGGAAACAATTGGCCGAGCGCCCAGTGATCGAGCAGTGATTGGAAGACGGAGAAGTTACAGATGTATTGGTCGCCCAGAGTAGTTTCGAGGTCTTTGACTTCTTCAGGGATGAACCGCAGTCCACGATGCATGTTCACGATCTGCTGTGCGAGCTGCCAGTAGACGGTATCGATCTTTGCTTTTGATTCGAGATCGAGCAGGCCAAGCTCGAAAGTCTGCTGCGCTTCCTCCTTGATCTGCTGGATATCGTGCAGGCTCTCCAAGCGATTGCCACGCTTAAGCCGCTGTTTCACATCAAGGATGTCGTCGACCAGTTTGTGATCCTTTTCACTCGCGGTCACTCGCAACTTTGGCGCAGTTTTCTCAATGGAACTGAACGCTTCCATCACCAGCACGGAATGATGTGCCACGATCGCGCGACCGCCTTCGCTCACGATCGCCGGATGCGGGACGCCTTCGGAATCACAAACGTCCATGATGTTCCAGACAACGTCGTTGGCGTATTCCTGAAGCGAATAATTTGCCGAGCTATCGAAATCGCTGCGCGAACCGTCGTAATCAACGCCGAGCCCGCCGCCGACATCGAGATACCCGAGCTCATGCCCAAGCTTCGCGACCTTTGCGTAATAACGGGCACCTTCGCGCACGGCGCGTTTGATTGTTGAAATATCCGGCACCTGCGAACCGACGTGGAAGTGAATGAGTTTGAGACAATGCGCGAAACCCGCGGCCTTCAACATTTCACTGGCCGCAACGAGGCTGGTCGTGTCGAGGCCGAACTTCGCGTTCTCCCCGCCGCTCGGCGCCCACTTTCCTGCGCCCTTGCTGTAAAGACGCACGCGGATGCCGATGTGCGGTTCGACTCCGACTTCTTTTGCCGCGCGGATCGTTTGCTCCAGCTCTTCGAGCTTCTCGGCAACAATGACGACTTTCTTTCCAAGCTTGCAACCGAGCAGTGCGATGCGGATGAACGCCGCGTCTTTGTAGCCATTGCAAATGATGAGGCTTTCGGGATCCTGGTGCATAGCCAGCGCGGCGACCAGCTCAGGTTTGCTTCCAGCTTCGAGACCGAAATGGAAATGCGCGCCGGCATCGACAATTTCTTCGATGACCTCGCGCAACTGGTTGACCTTGATCGGGAAAACGCCGCGATATTCGTTCTTATAACCGAACTCCGTGATCGCATTTTGAAATGCGCGATTGACCGATTCGACACGGTGACGAAGTAAATCCTGAAACCGAATAACGAGCGGGAAACTCAGACCACGGTTTCGCGCTTCATTGACAACTTCCAGAATGTCGATCGTGCCGGCATCCTCCTGAAGGGGGCGCACCACGACGTTGCCGGCTGGATTGACAGTGAAGTATCCGCCGCCCCATCCATCGACATTGTAGGTGGCAATGGCTGCATCAACGTCCCACTCGTTTTTCATCTGGAGAGATCGCGCGGCGAACGAATGCCGCAAAGCGGATATTCAATCAGCGTGTCAAACATGCAAGCCCGCACAATGAAAATCTTCAACCGACTCAGCCGTGTTTGCATGTAAGATGGGAACCGACACGTACGGTCCACATCCCTTGTTTTTCGCTTCTCTGCAGATAACGTTTACTCGTGAACAAAACGGTGATCGAAGTGCAGGTAAGGGCGGTATTGCCGACAAGCGGCGGGTGCGCGGTGTTTCTCGGCAATAACGACAAGGTGTTCATCATTTACGTCGATCAAACAGTGGGCAGCGCAATCACGATGTTCATGCGCCAAATCACCAAGGAGCGTCCTCTGACACACGATCTGATGGCACATTTGTTGACGGCTCTCGGCGCAAAAGTCGAGCGAGTCATCATCAATGACCTGAAGAATGCCACGTACTATGCGCGAGTCATTATTCGGGTCCAAAATGAATTGCATCAAAAAAAGATCATCGAGCTGGACGGGCGTCCGAGCGATTGCATCGCGATGGCCACACAACAGAAGGCACCCATTTACGTAAGTCAGGATGTGTGGGATGAAGTGGACGACATGAGTGATGTCTTGCGCAAGATGGAAGAAGAAGGGCTAAAGCCCGATCCCGAAGCAGAAGACTAGCGCGATCCGCGATCGCACTCGTTGAACCTCTAAGTCGTTAGAACATTGAAGCGGGTGAGACGCACGTTTGTCGCGTTGAGCGAACCGAAACATCTCCGATTCTGACATCTGGGCGCCTGGGATTGCCAGAGATTCTTTCGCTTCACTCAGATGACAATCCTGTTTCCCCTTCAACGCGGGCTTTAGCCCAAAAGATCACCATAGCGTTTGTCCGCCAATTCCAGGCAACGCGCCAGAATCTCAGAAGCGGTATTAAGCTTCAGCGTTTCCTCGACGAGCTGGTGGCATTCCGGAATAGTCAGACTTTGCACGGCGCGCTTGACTCGAGGAACCAGTGTGGCGCCTGCGCTGAGTTCGTCCATGCCGAGCCCTAACAAAAGCGGGACCAGCGCTACATCTCCCGCCATCTCTCCGCACACACCTACCCAGATATGATTGGCGTGCGCCGCGTCGGCGATCATTTTTAATAAGCGCAATATTGCCGGATGAGTCGGCTCATAAAGGTGCGCGAGTTTCTCGTTCACCCTATCAACCGCAAGCGCGTACTGAATCAGGTCGTTTGTTCCAATACTGAAGAAATCAACCTCGGTTGCGAGCACGTTCGCGCAGATGGCTGCGCTTGGGATTTCGATCATGGCGCCAACCTCGATTTGTTCGCCGAAAGGGACGCCCGACCGGCGCAATTCCTCTTTGGACTCGGTGAGAACCTCCTTGGCACGGCGCAACTCTTCCAAGCCCGAGATCATGGGAAACATGATTTTTATGTTGCCCACAGCGCTGGCGCGCAGAATGGCACGCAATTGTGTTTTGAAGATATCTATGTTCTCAAGGCAAAGACGGATGGCGCGCCAGCCAAGGAAAGGATTTAACTCATCGGTGATATCCACGGTGCCAGGGGCGAGTTTGTCGCCACCAAGGTCAAATGTTCGGATAATCAACGGATCAGGCCGGACGTGTTCCGCGACGTTTCGATATGTCTCAAATTGTTCTTCTTCAGTCGGCAGGGTAGCGCGATTCAAGTAAAGAAACTCGGTGCGATAGAGTCCGATGCCCTCCGCACCGTTGGCTGCCACCGCCTGTACGTCTTCAGGAAGTTCAATATTCGCCGAGAGCACAATATGCCGGCCATCGCGTGTGGTGGACCTTGTAGTACGCAGCTCTCTCAGTTGGGCCGTCACTCTGGCTCTTTTTGATTCAATTTCCGCGTAATAGGCAATCGTTTCTGGTGAGGGATTGAGGATTAGCAGGCCATCGCTCCCATCCACAAGCACCTGTTGGCCGGTCTCAAGTTTTCCAGTGATGTCGTGCAATCCCACTACCGCCGGAATGTTGAGAGATCGCGCCAGAATTGCAGCGTGCGACGTGCGGCTGCCCAGATCTGTCGCAACCCCAAGCACGTTCGCCCTGTTAATGCTTGCCGTATCCGAAGGAGTAAGATTGTGCGCAACAAGAATGTGCGGCTCGCTCAAGGCAAGAAATGCCTTGGGAGCTTTGCCCTGCAGGTTCCGAATCACGCGCTTTGTCACGTCCTGGATATCCAAAGCACGCTCTCGCAGATAGGGATCGTCGATCTTGTTCAGCGTTTCAGCGTAACGCGTGGCGACTGCCTGAAAGACCCATTCGACGTTGCACAGATCTGTTTCCAGTTTCCGCAGCACTTCGTCGATCAACGTACGATCCTCGACTACAAGCAGATGAGCATCAAAAATCGCTGCATCCTTGGCCCCGATGGATTCTGCGATGCGTTGTTGCATTTCTAGAATCTGCATACGCGTTTGAATAAGGGCCGTTTCGAAGCGGCCGATTTCATCCGGGACCTGAGAAGGCGCGATGCGATAACGTACGACGTCATCCAGATCATCGCGCACGACATGAATCTTGGCGCAGGCCATCCCCGGCGAAACACCTACTCCTTCAAAGCGAATTTCCTGATGCGCGCTGTCGCTCATGCACCTGCCAGAGTAAAGCAGATGTCAAACAATGCGAATTCCGCGAGGCATTCCCCCAAATCGCATAAGCCGCATGCGAGATAGGAAACAAATCACTCCTCGTTAAAACCCACCTTAATTAGTGCCTCAAGTTCTTCCATCGCCTTGTCAGCGTCTGGCCCCTCGCAACGAATACGCAGCGTCGAACCCTGGCCAGCGGCCAGCATCATCAAACCCATGATGCTCTTGCCATTGACGTCTTCACTCTCTTTCGACACCCAGATTTCCGAGCGGTAACGACTTGCAATCCGGACGAACATGGCAGCCGGGCGCGCGTGGAGCCCCAGGCGGTTCGTGATCAAGATATCTTTTTCGAGCTTGAGAACACGCTCTGCGCGGCCGGCTTTTCTATAGAGCAAGCCCATTACTCCGCTCCTTTCCGTGGCATCCTGGAGGTCGCCGCTGCGGCCGAAGGCGGGCCCTCCATCACGCTGAGCAACCTGGCATTGAAATCGATCGCACTGTTCTGACCCAAGCCCTTCAATTTTTCATCCATCGCCGCGACTTCAATCAATCGCGCCATGTCCCGGCCGGGTCGCACCGGAATCGTCACATGCGGCACTTGCAGCCCAAGAATTTCATAAAATTCCCGATCCAGCCCGATACGATCGACTTCGTCTACATCGTGCCAATCCTTAAGCGTGACCACAAGATCGAGGCGTTTCTCGACGCGAATACTGCCAATGCCGAAAACCCTTGCCACATCGATAATGCCAATGCCACGCACTTCCATGTGGTTCCGGGTCAATTCGGGCGCGGTGGCCATTAGTTCTCGTCCTTCCAGCGAAGTGATTCGGGTTACATCGTCGGCCACGAGACTGTAACCCCGTTCGATCAACCCAAGGACGCATTCGCTCTTGCCAATTCCGCTCGCGCCGCGAATCAAGACACCGACACCCAAAATGTCCACCATGCTACCGAACTCAGTCACGGTAGGTGAAAAGTCCATTTCCAAGGCAATAGTCGCCGCATTAATGAACTTCATGGTAATCATCGGAGTACGAAACACCGCGATCTTTGCCTCCGCCGTTACGCCCAGCAACTCCGGAGCAAGATGAAACCCGCGCGACATTACGAGGCACGGGATTTTGCGCTCGCATAATTTTCGAAATCGCCGGATGCGCAGTTTTGAAGCCAAACTCTTGAAGTAGGAATGCTCGGCGGCACCAAGGACCTGCACGCGTTTCTCGGCAAAATAAGTGTAGAAACCCGAGAGCGCGAGTCCGGGGCGGTTGATAGTGGGCTCGCGAATTTTCCGATGGAACCCGACACGGGGTCCCTCCAGCTTCATCTGCAACGCCTCCGCATGCGAATTATAAAAGGTCTCGACCGTGACAACCGGGACGCTCTTCCGCCGATCGCTTGGAGATGTAATCGTTTGGTTGCCGCGTTGTTCCGCCATGAGGATTAACTTCTAGCGTGAATAACGCGCAATTTCCAATCTACAACGAAACAGGAAGCGATGTAATTCTCGTATAGGGCCCAAACTCACCTACCGATGCCAGACATTGCATTCGCAGTGTCCCATTCACGCAAAATAGAAAGATCTTCCTGGATCTCCGAAGCATCCGATGCAGCTGGCACGGCTTCAAATTGCGCGCGATGCATATCGGCAAACTCATTGAACGCGTTACGCAATGCGTTAACGCTCTGCTCCATCCAGCGACGGAGTCGGTTTGCATAGAGACTCAGAAACTCCAGGAGCGTGCGACCGTATCGGTCTTCCAGCCTTCGTCGAACGTAAGTCGCCACCACGCTCCTGCCGAGTAGAATAAGCATGCGTGGCTTTTCGATCAGGATGTTTTGGGAAATCTCGTTCATGTCCACTATTGGCATGCCAGCGGGCTTGGGCAGCTCATCATGCGTGCCGCGATCCGAAACCAATGCCACAACTTCCATCGCCTTGGAAAGAGCCTCTCGGGTATCTTCAATCGAACGAAGCGTAGCAGCTACAGGTTCGGCAATAAGACTCCTGAGTGTTTCAGAAAGAATTGAGCCCGCATCCACGTTATCTGATTCGACTAACCCGGTCGCAATCCGCTCCGCAGCAATGTCGATGATCGCATGCTGCATCTTTGCGATTTTCCGCGTTAAGAAAAAGGATTCGCCTTGCGCGCGCTCCAACACACGATCGCCTTCACGCAATGCTTCAACCCCCTGTTTAGGCAAGCCGATGTTGGCAACTGAAGCCGCTTGCGAACTCGATTCCATCCGGCGTTCCAACGCGCCAATGACAGCCCCATGCAGCGCACCGATCTTGCGCTTTTGGGAGATGATGGCGATTTCGTGGTGTTGAGTCAGGAAAGGGCGCAGTTCATTTTCGAACCAGCGATCACACAAAACTGATTTCGTACCGAACACGCTGACAGCGTGTACCGGGGGTTCGATGTGAAGCTGATCGCGCAGGTTCCTTTTTACGTATGAAATCATTTGGTCGCGGTCGGTCGCGCTAAATAGATCGGCTTTACTGATGAGGACCATCGCGCTGGCACCAGCTTGATAAAGCGCCTGCACGACAACGAGATCATCCTGGGTAAGACCAGCGCTGGCGTCGATCAAGACAATGCCGAGATCGCACCGAGGCAGATAAGCGATCGTCTCCTCTGCTCCCGCAACCGCGAGCGAACCAAGCCCAGGCGTATCGACGAATGTGACACCCTCGGCAAGGCGGTCGGACGGCAGTTTAACAAAGATGCGTGTGACATGTTTCCTGTTGCCCGGATTCTTTTGTTCGGTCGCAAATTCTGGCAGTTCTGGCAATGGAATGATCCGCGGCTGTGCTTCGGCAAACTCGATTCCGGCTTCCGTGATCGGTCCGTGGCTGATGCGCGTTGGAATCGCTGTTACAGGTGTAACACCGACTGGCAGCACGTCAGTCTGCAAAATGTAATTAAGGAGTGATGACTTACCGGAACTGACTCTGCCGAAAACTCCCACCTCGAAAGCTGCCGATTCCATTCGGTCCAGAAGCATGCTTAGAGTGCTGCGGAATTCGACAAGTCCATGCGCGGTGATGATCCTTTCGATTTCGCTAAGCAACGGAATCTCATCATCACCGGTTTTACCTAACTGCTGGAGCCGCTGTTGAAGATCGCCACCGGTCCCCTTGCCCAAATAAGCCCGCAGCTTACCAAGCAATCCATCCAATTCCGCACGGATACCATCGAGTCTATCAGCCGCCTCGGGTGACAGCGGTCCATAGGCGAGCATCCGTTCCGGAGTGAGCTCATTGAGTGAAATCGAGCAGTACATCAGATTGATGGCGGCAGCCCATGCCGCACCTGAATGCGGCTCTGGCGGCGGAATGCTCAGTTCCTCCATTACACGCCGCATCGCTTCGCGAATTCGGTCGATGTAATCGTGCGTCACCTTTCGCTGGATCGGCGTGGTATCGTCGGAATGTCTTTGGAACGGCGACGGCGAACCCGCATCCGCCATCGTGTGCTCAGCTTCGGACAGCAGCTTGTCGATGTACTGAAAAGTTGTGCGCACATGCCGCTGATGGTGTTCGCCGAAGCTGTGCGGGTCTTGTCTCATCATTCATTCTTCGCACCGCCATTTTCTCCAATATCTTCGACGGTTAACACCCGCATCCGCCGACGATAGAGACGTCCCCAGGCGTGCATCGTTTCGATTGTTGGCTGGAAAAATTTTGCGCGATTAAAGTTGGCACGAACGCACTCATAATCACGACACTCACCAGAATCGTGTATTGCTCCTGATTGATGATGTGGTTCTGCAACCCGTACAGAGAAGAGATGGTTCCGAATGTCAGACCGGTCGCCATTAAAAGTGTCGTGTAGGCCGCTTCCCTGGGTTTCATGTAATGCAACCGCGCCAGTGGGAAAACGCCCGCGATCTTTGTTACCATCTTTAGCAGCAGGAACGCGGAAACGACTAAAAGGCCACTCCAAAGCGCAGGAAGCGAAACGTACAGGCCGGCTTTGATGAAATAGAACGGCGTGAAGACCGCAAAGGCTATGCTGCGCATCCGATGGACCAGCGTTTTGTCCCTAAGAAACACCCCAGCGACGACGAGGCCCACGAGGTACGCCGGCAATACTGCTTCACTTTTTGCGCTGCTGGCCATTCCACCGAGGAAAAAGAGGATGAAGAGAATGAATTTCACCTCCGGCTCACTGACGCGGGTGGCCCCGAATTTGCCGATGATGAATTGTGTCCAGCGCGGCATGAACCAGAGCACGGCACACATAACAACAACAAAAATAAGCAACCAAACATTGAAGTTCGCGAACAACGTGCCGAGTGCGAGCACAGTCCCGAAATCGGTAATGAAACAGGCCGCCAGAATCATCTTGCCCATCGCAGTGTTGCTAAAGCCGCCTTCGATCATCACTGCGTAAACCACCGCGACGGACGTGGTGGAAAGTGCGATGCCGGCGATTTGAGCCTCATGCAGTGACCAGCCGAACACTAACTGCGCAATCAGCCACGCAGCCGCAAATGGGGCGACAAACGACAGCACACCAATGAGCACGCTGGCACGCCAATTTGCCCTCAGCGACACGGGATCGATTTCCGCGCCCGCGAGAAACGTCAGCACGCCACTGCCCAGCAGCGCCAGAAAGTTAGTCCATTCGGTCGATTGCAGGATATGATGCAGCTGGCCAGTACTGGTCCCGGCGCTGGCGATGCCCACTCGCAACGTTCCGCCTTCCAGGCCAACAGCGAGGTTTCCGACAATTACACCAACAAGGATCTCAACCAGCGCAACTGAAATTCCCGTGCGGATCGAGATGAGGCTGGCAATCAACGCCAGGCCCATCCAAATCGCTGCGATAAACCAGATGTTCCCCAACATCATTCTTCCCCTGGTTTTTGCTCATGCCGATAATGAATCACTTTCGCTTTCTCCAGTGTTACCAAACCGCCGCCCATCATCGCTTCAAGCACGGGTAGAAAGGCGTTTATCTTTTCCTCGGTATCGACAATTTCGATGACCAGCGGCAGATCTGTCGAGAGCCGCAGGATCTTAGCGGTGTGTACGCGGCTCGATTTGCCAAACCCCATCGGACCGCGTAGTACGGTTGCGCCAGCGAGATGCGCCTCGCGTGCTTTTATGACAATGGCTTCGTATAGCGGACGATGATGCCAGCGATCGCTTTCGCCAATGAAAATTCGAAGGAGAACGGCGTCTTCAGGTAAGTGCATGGTTGTGCTTTCTACTTGGGTACCAAAGCCAGCGCGAGGATCCGTCCGAGCCAGACAGCGACCAGACAACAGACCAACGAAAGTAGTGTGTTCAGCCCCGCTTTCAGCCAGTCACCATCTTGCGCAAGGTCGAGAGTCTGCAAACTGAACGATGAAAAAGTGGTATAACCGCCGCAGATTCCCATCATGAAGAATTGACGGAATCCCGACGGAATAAGAAACGGCCCTTGCGGATGAGTAAACTCCGCAAAAAAGCCGATCACGAAGGAACCGGTCACATTGACTACAAGCGTGCCGAAGGGAAAAAATTCGCCGATTCGTTCCGCAACGAAGCCGGACACCCAGAACCGTGCGCCGGTTCCAAGTGCGCCACCTACCATGACCCAAATATAACTGAGCATTAAAAAACTCCTTCCGCTGGAAGGAGTCATTAGCTCACGCGGTTTTCCCTGTCGTTAGCAGGGAAGGCAAACTCCATTGCCTGAGTCGAACTCTACTGTATCCCTGGTTCTGATCAACCAAAGATTTAGCAACTGCGCGCCGGTTCTTCGTTTGTTACCGCCTTTTGTCATGTCGAACGAAGTTGAGAGATCTCCAGAAAGATTCCTCCCTTCCCGACGGAATGACAGAAGTCACATCTTGAAGCGCTCACCAAGATAAAGCTGACGGCTGATGGGATCGTTGATGAGAAAATCTTTTGTGCCTTCACTCTCAACGCGGCCGTCATAAATCAAATAGGCGCGGTCCACGATGGAAAGTGTCTCGCGCACATTGTGATCGGTGATCATGATTGCCAGGCCCGACTTTCGCAGATTCACGATAATTTGCTGGACGTCGTACACAGCGATTGGATCGACGCCACTGAAAGGCTCGTCGAGCATCAGCAACTTCGGTTGTGTGACCAGGGAACGGGCGATAGTTAATCGCCGTTTTTCACCACCACTCAAAGTCAGCGCAGTATTTTTAGCGATTCGTTCAATGCCAAACTGGTGCAGTAGTTGGTCGCAACGGTTCCGCCGTTCGGACTTGCTCATCGGAAGGGTTTCCAGAATGGCCAGGATGTTCTGTTCGACGGTCATCTTACGAAAGATTGATTCTTCCTGCGGCAGGTAACCCATGCCAAGCCGCGCGCGCTTGTACATCGGATAATCGGTGACGTCGGTATCTGAAAAAATCACACGACCGCTGTTTGGCCTGATCAAACCAACAATCATGTAAAAACTCGTGGTCTTGCCCGCTCCATTCGGTCCGAGGAGCCCGACAATCTCTCCGGCGCCGACATGCAGGTTGATTCCATCCACGACCGCTCGGCCTCCGTAAATCTTGACCAATTGGTCGGTGCTCAGAACGGTCTCCGCTTTCGTCGGGACCGGCGAACGAACTTTTTGTGCCGAAACGGGCGCTGTTTGACCAATCATGGTTTGGGCAGAGACGGAGCCGGTGACGTCTGGGCGGCCGGTGTTTGAGAGAGAGTTGCTTTATCCTTTTTTTTGTCGTCTGGCTGCTGGACAATTTCTGTGCGACTGGGACCGTGCGTCCGCAGCTGACTGTTCTGACCGATCACCATGACCGTATCCGGACTGGTCGCTACATGCAGGTTCGGGCCTTCCTGCACACGCGGTGTTCCGGCCAATTCGACGTCTCCGCTGGCCGCTGTATAGGTGGCTTTATCGGCCCGGCCGACAGCACGTGTCGGAGGTCCGCCATTTGCGTCCGGCCGGTCGCGAATGAGCCCAACGTTCCCTTCAGCGATCGCTTTTTCCAAGCTCTGGCTTTGTCCTTTTGTAATAAACACTGTCAATTTGTCGGATTGAAGGTTGAACCGCGGATCCACTACCTTCACACGACCGGTAAAGATGCCCATGTTCTTGGTTGAATCAAAAAAAGCCTCATCCGAGTAGATTTCCGTCGTTGTCGGTTCGTTGGACTGTTGACCCGCCGCGCCAAATAGATTCATCCCGGAAGACGTGTCTTCTTTCTTTTTGTCTTTGTTTTTCGCTTTTTTTGCTGGCTTCTCCGCCTTCTTCGTCGGCGAAGGTGAGGCCACTGGCGTCGCGGTAACCTGCTCGGGCACGCGCCCAGCCACTGCGTATCCAATAAACAAGACCAACACCGCTAATTTTTTCATGGGCTCGGGCTCGGCCTTGCAGTCAGATGGGATTTGTCGGTGATCACCATTTTTACGTTTCCTATCAATCGCCCCGTCTTCGAGTTGGTGTCGAATTGCACGGAATCACCAGCGATATTGAAATCCGACCGTTGAATCATCGTGCGCTCCTTGGAGCTTAGAATTCGCGTCTTCAAGTCGAGAACCGACGTGTGCATATCGATTTTCAGGTCCGGCTGATTCTCAGGAGTGTACGTTGTGATCTTAAGTTGTTGAAACCCGACGTGTTCCTCGTCAATCCGGTGCGCAGTACCGGCTTCAAATCGCCCTCTTAGACGACCATTAGTATCGAAATCCGGCAACACAAGGCCTTTGGCTTCATGCCCGATTGGCAACGGAATATTCGTCAAGCTCTGCTCTCCCGGAGACCCGCCCGGCGTCGCCGACGTGAGCGCCCCCTTTTTTTTTCGGCCTTTTGATTGACCCGACACTTGAGCCGCGGCAACCAAAACAGACAACATGATCGACAGAAACCAGACCAACCGCCGCCAGTATCTGCAGCGGCCACTACGAAACGGCAGCATGAATAGCCTTTAACATGCGCAAGTGCTTCGGCAAATCGTTTAGGGCAATCTGATTCGGCCCATCCGACAATGCTTGGCCGGGGTTTTCGTGCACCTCCATGAAGATCCCGTCGCATCCGGTCGCCATCGCCGCTCTGGCAAGCGCCGGCGCCAGAAAACCGTCCCCGGACGTGGAATCCCCTGCCCCGCCGGGTCGCTGCACCGAATGCGTGGCGTCGAAGATCACGCGATAACCGGCATCGCGCAGCCAACAAAGCGAACGCATATCGGCAACAATGTTATTATAGCCGAAGGTGGTCCCTCGTTCCGTGAAACAGAATCTCTCATTGCCAAACGCCACCAATTTTTCGGCGATATTTCGCACATCCCACGGCGCGAGAAACTGACCTTTCTTAACATTGATCGCGCGCCCCGTTTCAGCGGCGGCGCGCAGCAGATCCGTTTGGCGACAAAGGAAAGCCGGGATTTGCAACAGATCGATCTTTTCGCCGGCAATTTTCGCTTCTGCCGGCAGGTGGACATCCGTTGTCACGGGAATTTTCAAATCCCGGCCGATCGCGGAAAGAATTTCACAACCTTCGCGTGCTCCGATTCCCCGAAAGGAACGCACAGAAGTTCGATTCGCTTTGTCGTAGGACGCCTTAAAAATGAAATCGACGTCTTCGGCGACGCAGATTTCGGCGATCTCCTTCGCCATTCGATGGACGAACTTCTCGGACTCGATCACGCACGGACCCAGGATGAATACCGGTCGTTTGCCACCAATGGTGATCTTTCCGATGCGCAATGGCTTCTGTTTCATTGATTGTGCCCAATCTCGCGATGCGGGCGATCGAGGTCAATCATCCCTGCTTCGCATTCCGGCACCGACCGGCAGGGGCGGTTCACCTGAATCGCCCGCAGATCGGCATCGCTTCACCAGATCGTAAATGGCAAATGGCGCATACAATCCGAGGAAGAAAAGAAGTGCGATTCCGTGCAATTGCAGGAGATAAAGCGACCACGAATCGGAGAGGAAACTCAGAATGGAAAATGCTTCGGGTTTGTGCAGCAAGAAGCCGTAATTAACACCCGTCAGTTTGTCGACCACTAGCGTAACCGCAAAATAAAATTCCGACCACAACCACACTCGCACGATGGACCTGGGATACGGTCGGTATCGGCGGGTCAACATCAGGAATACGACGCCAACAATGATGGTTGAATGCGATGTAAAAAAACTGATAAATCGCCAGTTTGGAAATCCAAAACTCAGGTTCGGCGTGAGCACGGCTTGCAACGTGCCACCGATCCCCCAGAAGTACGCCACTTCAAACCATCTCTGACTCCCTGTCCACATCGCCACGATGACGACCACCATGCCCCAGTCGCACATCTGCATTGGAAGCATATGCTGCCAATCGACGAAGCCACTGCCGCGGATGAAAATCAGATAGACGACATAGTTCAAAATCAGCACTGCCGAGAGGATGCTAATAATCGTCTTCTCCAGTAATTGGGATTTGGTGCGCCACACAATCGCGGCAAGAGCAAACGGCAGCACAATTGTGAGAAAAATGACTGTCAGATGCGGCAAACCGTACGGTTGAAACTCTGGCTCCATGTATTGCGGAGGTTGTACTAGAACGGCTCGCGTGGAAAGGCGCTGTCTCAGTAAGCCTGTTTACAGCATCGTCCGCTCGGCACTCTAATTCACCGAATCACCCACAGATTACATGGGATAACATCGGTAACCCAGGCGATATTACTTGGCAGTCGCTGGGTCTCATCTGCTCTTTTTTGTAAAGGCACTACGAGCAGGTCTGCTTTCACGGATTGAACAAAATCCGACGCAGCCAGTCCAGTGTTCCCACGGATGCAACGCGCCTCGATCGGAACATCGGTTGCGCCGGCAGACAAAACGAATTTCTCCAACGCCTCTTCTTCGTCATCTTCGCTGGGCCTGGCATGCGGTTTGGTGTTTCCACGAATCGATGCACGCGCCTGATCAAACGTGGTAATGATACGGATCACATAAAGCCGCTCGCATGATTCGGCCGCAGCGAACTGCAGTGTTCTCTTTAAAGCGTCCAATCTGGTATCAGAATAGTCAGCAATAAAGACGATTCGGCGGAGCGGCCTGGGTCTTACTGCCGGCGTGGTGAAGAGCATCACCGAACAGGGGGCTTCACGCACAAGACGGCGCGCGACATTCCCCAGAAATGGATGCAAAACCACTTCCTTCTCCAGGGCACCAGCAACGATCACATCGATTTTTTCGCGAGCGAGGGCGCGCAAAATGGCTTCCGAAGGGTCTCCCTTCTCAAAGTAAATCTTTGAATCGAGCGGAAGCTCCAGTTGTGTCAGTGCGTCGCCGAATTTCTTCGTTATTTCCTCGTTGCCCTCGCCCACATAAATCAAACGAAGATCGGCGGAAAAGCGTTCGCGAATTCGTTTGGCTTCCGCAAGCACGTCTTTGAACCGCGGGGAAAACGTGCTCGCCACAGCGATGGTTTGATAGGGCGATGGATCGGGCATGACGTAAGATGTCAACTTCTGTGCTTTGTGAGGATTAGGCAAACCGGGTGGAGATGACGACGTGATTACTTAGCTTTTCCGTTATGTAAATATTCGGATTCGCCTTGGCGTTCTCTTTGGCTTTTCATTTTCCAATTCCTCTGCGAATTTTCGCAAATGCGACGTGCGATTTACCCTGGCAGCTTCGATCCGGTAACAAACGGTCACCTCGATGTAATCGAGCGCGCTCGAAAGTTATTTGATGAAGTCGTGGTAGCCGTGGCCCACAATGACGAGAAACAACCGCTTTTTTCGTTGAACGATCGCCTCGATCTGCTTCGCAAAACAGCAGGGAAAATCGACAATGTGCGAATCGCCGAGTTCGAAGGATTGCTTATTGAGTTTGCCAGGAAAGAGCAAGCTGGAGCGGTCATCCGCGGCTTACGCGCGGTCTCCGATTTTGAATTCGAATTTCAAATGGCTCTGATGAATCGGAAATTGGACGCTGCGGTAGAAACAATTTTCCTCATGCCAAAGGAGGAATACACCTATTTGAGTTCTCGGATCGTGAAGGAAATTGCGGGCCTCGGTGGCGACGTCTCCAGTTTTGTTCCGGCGTGTGTCGCTAAAGCGCTCAGCGGGAAGTTTGGCGATAACATCCGAAGGGGTTGACGAGTGAAAATTCATCTCAAGCAAATTCCTGCGCACGGTCTGCACCTTGACGGCGATGAGGATTGCCCGATTCACGACCTCGAAGCGGAAGGAATTCGTTGCGCCGGCCCACTGCATTATAACATCGATCTGGGCGTTGCTGGAGGAGCGCTCTGGGCGAGAGGCTCTCTGTCGCAGCCAGTGGAGCTAAGTTGCGTGTCATGCTTGGAAAAATTCATGCACGAGATTCAAGTCCCAGCGTTTGCTGTGCACACCCAGTTGCACGGACCCGAGACGTTGGACCTCACCCCTTTTGTTCGCGAGGACCTTTTGCTCAATCTTCCCGCCCATCCGCGGTGCGACAGAGATGGCAATCGAGTTTGCAAAGGGAAAAAACCGGAAACGACAGAACAAGATCTAAAACGGAAATCGGATTGGAGTGCGCTGGATAAGCTAAAGTTGAAACGTTAAAAAAGGTACGCGGTTACAAAGGGCCGAAGAAAGAATTCTGAAAACCCTCGTTTTAACTAACCACCCACGCAGGTGTTGTTTTTCACTGGAACCATGCTTTTGTAGCCGCCTGCCATGGGAGTCCCAAAACGCAAAACTTCGAAGATGCGATTGCGCACACGCAAGGCCGCGAACCGGTGGCGCGCTCCGCATCTGAACAAGTGCTCCCAGTGCGGAAGCTCCGTTCCCTCGCACATCGCCTGTCCGTCGTGCGGTTACTACCGCGGTAGACAGGTACTGACGCTCGAGGGCAAATAAGTTGCATTCGGCGGCGAAAGTCCGCAAAGTTTCGCACCGATGAAGATCGCCCTCGACGCGATGGGCGGTGATTTTGGTCCGCCTAACCTCGTTGCTGGCGCCGTTATGGCGCTGCGCGATTACAAGCAGATCAACAAACTCTATCTGGTCGGAGACTCCGCCAAGATCGAAAACGAGCTGCGCAAGCATCAGTGTAACGATTCGCGGATCGAGATCGTCCATTCCACCCAGGTGGTGGATATGAGCGATCGCGCCTGGACCGCTGTTCGCCGAAAAAAAGATTCCTCTATAAGCCGCGCCGTGGATCTGGTGAAGCATGGCGACGCAGATGCCGTTGTGAGCGCCGGACACACGGGCGCAGCCGTCGCGGCAAGCATGATTAAGTTGCGCACGTTACCAGGAATCGATCGGCCTGGAATCGCGGCCGTCCTTCCGACCGAAACGAACGTCTTCGTTTTGATCGATGCAGGCGCAAATATCGATGCGCGCCCGGAACACCTTCTTCAATACGCGTTTATGGGCACGGTTTATTCACGTCATGTTCTCCATTACAAAAATCCGACCGTTGGTCTGGTCTCGCTCGGCGACGAGGACGTTAAGGGCACCGAATTGACCAAGGAAGTGTTCAAAATGTTGAGACCAAGTTCGCTTAACTTCGTTGGCAACATCGAAGGTCGACATCTCTTTGAAGATCCGGTTGAGGTTGTGGTATGCGACGGATTCGTTGGCAACGTAATCTTGAAAACGTGCGAATCGATCGCTGTAGCAATGTTTAAATGGCTCAAACACGAGCTTATGCGCACAACGATGCGAAAAGTCGGCGCCTTTCTTGCGAAGAATGCCATGGGGACGATTAAGGACAAAACGAACTATGAAGAGTACGGCGGGAGTCCGCTTCTCGGTGTGAATGGAATTTGCATCATCGCTCACGGCGCGAGCACGCCTCTGGCAATCAAGAACGCAGTGCGGGTGGCCGCAGAGTCGATTGAACAGCAGGTGAACCCGCATATCGTCGAGGAGATTCGGCGTTATCATGAAACGACAACCCCGCTCGAGCCCGCGCTCCAATAAGGTGCTTCGCACCGTCTCAATCATCGGCACAGGCAGCTACGTGCCCGAAAAAGTTCTGACCAACGCAGACCTTTCACGAATGGTCGATACCAGCGACGATTGGATTATCACGCGCACGGGCATCAAGGAACGCCGCATTGCTGCAAAGGATGAGAACACCAGCGATATGGCAATCAAAGCCGCATTGAAGGCACTCGAACAGGCAGAGATTTCGGCGAAAGAGATCGATATGATTATCGTGGCAACGGCCACTCCCGACATGCTTTTCCCAGCGACGGCCTGTTTCGTTCAGAAGAAGATTGGGGCAACCAACGCCGCTTGTCTTGATATTTCCGCTGCGTGCGCCGGTTTTCTCTTCGGCCTGGAGATCGCGCAACAGTTCATTACGTCACATACACACGACACTGTCCTTGTGATCGGAGCCGATAAATTAACATCGATCACTAACTGGACCGATCGCAACACCTGTGTCCTTTTCGGAGATGGCGCGGGCGCTGCCATATTACGCCACCGCGGCAGCGCACACGGCGTTATCGCCACTCACATCGGCAGCGACGGAGAGTACACAGACATTTTGTTCATGCCTGGCGGTGGTTCGCGTTGCCCGATTACACGGGAAAATGCCGATATGCATTTGGCAACGATCCACATGACGGGTAAGGAAGTGTACAAACAAGCTGTCATCGCAATGTTAAACGCCGCCAGGAAGGTCCTCGACCAGGCCGGGCTCTCCATCGAGGACATCGCCTGCGTGATTCCACATCAGGCGAATCTCCGCATCATGGAAGCGATTGCAGACCGGCTCGGTATCTCCCGAGACAAAATGTTTGTGAACCTGGACCGCTACGGAAATACTTCCGCAGCAGCTGTGGCCATCGCCTTGGATGAAGCCAATCGCAGCGGTCGGATCAAGCCCGGTGATTATGTCTTGATGGTCGTGTTTGGCGGCGGCCTGACTTGGGCGAGCACGATTATAGAATGGTGAAACTCTAAGGCGCCTGCGTCAGACGCCTAACCGAAGGTTGGCGTTTCCCCGAAACACTCTAGAATCAACCTGTGCTAATCGAAACCCACGCACATCTCGACTTTCCCGATTTTGCAAATGATCTCGACGATGTCCTGCGTCGCGCAAAGGATGCGGGCGTCACGCGAATTATCACAATCGGCACGTCCGTGGAAAGCAGCCGGCGGGCAATCAATCTGGCCGAAAAGCATCCAGCCGTCTTTGCGTCAGTCGGCGTTCACCCGAGTCATGTTGATGACGCGGAGGATGACGTGATCACACCGTTGCGTGAGCTGGCAAAACATCCACGAGTCGTGACGATCGGCGAAACCGGCCTTGATTACCACCGTTTGCCCAGCGAACAAGTAGCGAAGGAAGAACAGGTCCAGGTCATGTCGGCGCTGCGAACGGAAACGGACGAAGAAATCGAAGCACAAATTCGCGACGGCGCTTACAAGTCGAAACAAGCAAGCTTATTTCAGCAGCAACTCGACCTTGCCATAGAACTCGGCTTAAACGTGGTGATCCATCAACGCGACGCGTGGGAAGATACGCTCAAGATTATGCGGCCATACACCGGGAAACTGCGCGGCGTTTTTCATTGCTTCGGCGGCTCGCTCGATCAGGCAAATGAAGTTTTAGATCTCGACCATCTCGTTTCGTTTACCGGAATTGTCACTTTCAAAAACGGTGCGGCCGTGCGAGAAATGGCGACACAAATCCCGCTCTGGAAATTCATGGTGGAGACCGATTGCCCATATCTGGCGCCTGTCCCTTTTCGTGGAAAACGCTCCGAGCCAGCGTATGCGCGCATTGTGGCAGAAACGATTGCCGCGGCACGAGAGATTCCGCTGAAGGAAGTTGCGGAAGCGACAACCGAAACCGCGGAAGGTTTTTTTCAGTTCGATCGCATATGAACATAAATCATCGAAGTGCGCGACGCCGGCGTGCGCCGAAAACGCGCGAAGAAATGGACGGCCCGGCGATTCGTCCCTACTTCCTGCTTGTCGCGGTCTTACTCGCGTCATGCGCAGCGCCAGACACGCAGCATCAGATTGTCGTCAGCACGCGCGAACAAAAGTTGGCCCTTCTTGATCGGGGCAATGTTCTGGCAATTTACCCAGTCTCGACATCGAAGTTCGGATTGGGCGATTGGCGCGGCAGCCGTTTTACGCCACTGGGCAAACTGCAAATCGCCCAGAAAATCGGCGACAGCGCGCCGCCGGGCGCTGTGTTCAAGGATCGACGGCGCACCGGTGAAATCGTCGCGCCGGATTCTCCGGGCCGCGACCCAATCGTGACACGCATTCTCTGGCTGCGCGGGTTGGAGGCGCAAAACGCCAACGCATTCTCGCGAGATATTTACATTCATGGCACCCCCGAGGAACGGAACATCGGAAGACCCGCGAGTTATGGATGCATCCGGATGCGCTCGAGCGACATCATACGATTGTACGACATCGTCGGAACTGGCGCCGCCGTCGTAATCGTGAACGCACCACTGGCGGCGGCCGTTCCGAGCCTCGTATCAGCGCATTCAATGGCCGAGACCAATCCAGCGCCATTCGTGATGCGGTGAGCTCGTAATGCAGACAATCCGTCTGCATGCTCTTACAGGCACGATTGCCTAGGTCGCCATTCAAGGCAGTTTGCCGAGGTGTTCTCTCGGCGTCTCACGCGAAAGCAATGCCATGTCTGCATCGACCATGATGCGCACCAGTTCCTGAAATCGAACCTTGGGCTCCCAGTCCAGCGCTTTTCTCGCCTTCGAAGCGTCACCAACCAAAATATCCACTTCCGCTGGGCGCTCGTAGCGCGCATCGTGCTTGACGTATTCCTTCCAATCCAGATTGGCGCGCGCAAAGGCGGCTTCAACGAACTCGCGCACACTATGA
>DATBEX010000012.1:0-10030 GCA_036558805.1 Candidatus Udaeobacter sp. | reverse complement strand
AAATAAATCGTCGGAACCTGCGGTCTGGGTGGAAGTCCGTAAGCCTCCGGTTCGCCGAGGATCAAAAAGAACGCGTGGATACCGCACACCGAGGTGTCCGTTGGATCGTAAAGTCGTGCGTCGTCGTAACCGTGTTGGCGCAGCTGTTCCACGCGCTTTGCTGCTTGTGCGCGCAGATCACTGAGCCGCCCGAAGACGATCGATTCGGTTGGACAGACCTTTGCGCAGGCAGGCACGAGTCCGCTTTTTTGTCGATCGTAACAGAACGTACATTTGAATGCGCCGCCAGCATTGGGCAGCGGTTCTGGCCGACGATCGATTACACCAAATGGACAAGAGACGACGCAATATCCACAGCCGTTGCAGACATCATCCTGCACAAAAACCGTTCCCGTTTCGGTGCGAACAATTGAGCCGGTTGGACAAGCTTCAAGGCAACCGGCTTCCTCGCAATGCTTGCAAACATCGGAAAGGAACACCCAGCGGAAGGGATCGTCTCTATCGCCGTTCCCTAACGAGTGACAACCAACGACCTGACCTCCTTTTTGCCGATCCTGTTCCAGAAACAAAACGTGTCGCCACGTGGAAGCGCCCAGATGACCGGTGTTGTCGTAGGAGTTTCCTGACCAGGTAAAGCCATCATCAGGCACCTCGTTCCATTCTTTGCATGCGACCTCGCATGCTTTGCAACCGATGCATACAGTCGGGTCGGTGAAGAAACCAACTTCGACGTTTTCCTGCACGTAATTGTGCCGGCGCTGGTTAGTGCTGTGAGTTCCTTCGCCGATCATAAGATCTGGTCGTCACGCTCTACCATCCCTGGGGCTTCATTCTTTTCCTTCCATCGCGAGACCGCCGCCATGCCCAGTCACGCGACGGTGCGGTTCCTCGGGATGCCGAGTGGGCGGGTCTGTTCGGGCCGCATATTTGTCCAGGAACTCGGCGAACGCGTGTCCACGCGGCAGACGTCCTGGCACAATGTTGCAGGTGCAAGCCTTGGCTTCCATGATGGTCACGTTTGGTTCGCCGGAGATGGGCAGAAGATCATTGGCCGCGGCGCCGCGCACCAGACCGGCGGTCCCATAATGATAAGGCAAGGCAACCTGGTGCACTGTTTTTCCATTTAGCTGCATTGGTCTAATCCGCCGACTGACGAGTGCGCGCGCTTCAATCGCTGCGCGTAACGAAACAATACAAACATGATCGCCGTTGCGGATCTGAAGCTCGCGCGCGAGCTCGGGCGAAATTTCGGCGAACATCTCCGGCTGTAATTCCGCGAGATGGCTGAGAAAGCGCGACATGCCGCCGGCGGTATGATGTTCGGTGAGCCGATACGTCGTCAGCACGAATGGAAATCTCGAGTCACCTGGCGGGGCGAACTGATTCTCACGATGTGGGAACCAATTCTCCGGCGGATTGGTGTCGCGCGAATAAAGTTCGTTTGATACGGGCGACTCGAGTGGCTCGTAATGAGTCGGGAACGGCCCATCCTTCAATCCTTTCGGCACGTAGATCCAGCCCAGGCCGTCCTCGTGCAGGATAAATGGCGCATCACCTGGAATCGCATCCAGCCCTTCCGCGCCTACCTCCGGCTCGAAGTCGGGGGGTTTCCCTTGGACAAATCCGGCAACATCGATGCCGGTCCATTTTTCCGAATCCCACCAGATTAATTTTTTGCGTTCGCTCCAGGGACGTCCGTCCGGGCGTGCGCTGGCACGATTGTAGATGATCCGGCGATCGCTCGGCCAGCTGAAGCCCCAACCGTGGCCAAGATAATCTCGTGACTTGCGTGAGTTCGCTTTGTTCACACCATCGCGACCTAACACACCGGAGTAAATCCAGGTGCCGCATGCAGTAGATCCGTCAGCTTTCAATTCTGCAAAACCATTGATCTGTGGGCCGTGATGCAGATTGCCTTCGCGGTCGACACCGCCAAACAAGACACCATCTGTACGAGCCGGGTCGGCGACGCCGGCTACAGGTTTGGTTTGCCAGCCGTTGATCTCAGCGAGGACGGCTTCCATTTTCGGGTCACCGAGATCATCTTCCGGATACCACCAATCCAGCGCGCGCAATGGCTCATCGAGCAGGTCGCCAGACTCTTTTGCTTTGGCGATAAGGCGTAATGCCAGTTGATGTATAAACCAGGCGTCCGAACGCGCGTCGTCCGGCGGATCTACCGCCTTTTCACGCCACTGTAAAAGACGTTGCGTGTTTGTGAATGCACCTTCCTTCTCTGCGTGACCAGCCGCAGGGAAGAAGAAAATTTCAGTCTCAATGTCCTCAGGCTTCAACTCGCCACGATCGATTTCGGGCGATTCGCTCCAGAAATTCGCGGACTCGACTTCAACCATGTCTCTTACAACGAGCCATCTCAATTTTGTCAGAGCCTTTCGTTGAAGCCGAGCATTTGGCGCGCCCACCGCCGGGTTTTGGCCCATGATAAACATGCCCTCCATTTTTCCATCGAGCATGTCGTAGAGAAATTCGAAAAAGGAATGGTTGCTGGTGAGTTTGGGAAGGAAACCGTAACCGAAATCGTTTTCGGCAGTCGCGTTGTTGCCATAGTAAGCCTTGAGCGTGCTGACGAGGTATTTCGGGTAATTCGACCAGAGACCGGTTTTCTTGGTGTAATGATCCAGATAATTCTGAAGCGTCTCGTCGCCTTTGCGCGGCATCGTGAGATAGCCGGGCAGAATGTCGTAGAGCGTGGGAATATCAGTTGAGCCCTGAATTGAGGCGTGACCGCGCAAGGCCAGAATTCCGCCGCCGGGCCGGCCGATATTTCCAAGCAGCAATTGTAGAATGGACGCTGCGCGAATAATCTGAACGCCCTTGGAATGCTGCGTCCAGCCAAGCGCGTAACAGATCGCTGCTGTGCGCTCCGGGCCGGATGCAGCTGCAAGACAATGCGCGACTTTGTGAAAAAGATCGGGCGCGATGCCGCAGATTTTCTCCACCATTTCTGGCGTGTAACGAGAGAAATGGCGTTTTAATTTCTGAAAAACGCATTGCGGATCTTGCAATGTGAGATCGCGCTGGGGCCGGCTTAGGTCGCCGCCCTTGTAAACCCAACTATCGCCTTCGTAAGCGCGCTTCTCTTCGTTCCAGCCTGAGAAATAGCCGTCGCCCCTGTCTTCCGGGTCGCGGTATTCGTCAGATAAAATACAGGAGGCATTCGTGTAATGGACGACGTACTCATGAAAATAGAGATTGTGTTCGATCAAATGCCGGATAAGCCCGCCGAGAAACACAATATCTGTCCCCGCGCGGATTGGGACCCAAATATCAGCCAGCGCGCTCGTCCGCGAAAAACGCGGATCCACGTGGATAATTGTGGCGCCATGTTGCTTGGCCTTCATGACCCAGCGAAAACCGACGGGGTGCGCCTCAGCCATTGATGAGCCTTCGATCAAGATACAATCGGCATTAGCCAGATCTTGTTGCGCGGTGGTAGCTCCGCCCCGGCCAAAAGAGGTGCCCAGACCGGGCACCGTGCTGCTATGTCATATCCGGGCCTGGTTGGACACACAGACCATGCCCAGGCCTCCAGTGAAAAGCTTTTTAATCAAATAATTCTCTTCGTTGTCGAGAGTGGCACCGCCGAGGTGACAGATCGCGGTGGTGTGATTGACGGTTGCCCCGTCGACTTGCCTAACAAATGTGCGCTTGCGCGATTCCCAGACACGCTCGGCCACCATGTCCATGGCGCGCTCCAGCGACATTTCCGTCCATTCCTTCGAGCGCGGCGCGCGGTACTTCATTTTGGTTTCGCGCCGCGAATGCGTAAGCAATTGATAGGACGCTGCGCCCTTCGGACAAAGATTTCCCTGGCTGATCGGCGACTCCGGGTCGCCTTCGATCGAAACCAGCTTCCCGTTTTTATGGTAAATCAATTGCCCGCATCCAACCCCGCAATACGGGCAAATGGAGCGCGCCACTTTTGCATCATCGGTGCGGGCGTGCATCGAACGCGTCTTGTCCGACATGGATTCGAGGCCAGTGCCATCCATGCGCTGGCGAATTTGCCTAACGAGCGGCCACCGTGAAAAAAACTCAATTAGCGAAGCCATTAGTTCACAGAATTGTAACAGAAACTGACAAAAAATATCTTGATCGTCACGTCCGAAATCGTTTCGACTGATGAATTTACTTTGGATGGGCTTTTTTGATCGACAACAAACGATAGCGAATCCTGGTTTTAATCGCTGGCTCTTTCCCCCCGCAGCGTTGGTCGTTCATCTCTCCATCGGACAAGTGTACGCGTTCAGCGTTTTCAAGTTGCCGCTTACCAGGATCATTGGTGTTACCAAGTCCGCACCTGGCGATTGGTCGCAGCCGTCGCTAGCGTGGATTTTCAGTCTCGCCATTTTCTTTCTCGGACTTTCAGCTGCGATTTTCGGTCGCTGGGTCGAACGCGTTGGACCGCGCAAGACTATGTTTACCGCCGCTCTTTGTTTTGGCGGCGGCTTTGTCATTTCCGCTTTTGGGGTTTGGTGGCACCAACTTTGGATCATCTATCTTGGTTACGGAGTGATTGGCGGTTGCGGGCTGGGTCTGGGTTATATTTCGCCGGTTTCGACACTCGTGAAATGGTTTCCCGATCGCCCGGGAATGGCGACCGGCATGGCCATCATGGGATTTGGCGGCGGCGCCTTCATCGGTTCGAACCTCAGTTTGTTTCTCATGGACCATTTCAAATCCGCGACAAGCGAGGGTGTAGGCGAGAGTTTTCTAGCGATGGGCCTGATCTATTTTTGTTTCATGGTTTTTGGTTCTATCATCGCCCGGGTGCCGGCGGACGATTGGCGACCAGCCGGATACGCGCCACCGACGCACTCGCAGGGCTTGATCACCACCGAAAATGTCTCGGTCGACTGCGCGTGGCACACGCCCCAGTTCTGGCTGCTGTGGGTGGTGCTCTGTTTTAACGTCACTGCGGGCATCGGAATTCTGGAGCAAGCCTCGCCGATGATTCAGGAGATGTTTCCCGCGAAAATTACTGCGGCTGCGGCCGGTGGCTTCGTTGCCTTGCTGAGCCTGTTCAACATGGCGGGCCGTTTTGTCTGGGCATCCACTAGCGACTTTACTGGCCGGAAATTCATCTACGTTGTGTATCTGCTGTTAGGAGCCGTGCTTTATTGCCTGATTCCGCTCGCCGGTCATACGGGCAACACATTGTTCTTTGTTGCGGTCTGCGTGGTCATTTTGAGCATGTACGGTGGAGGGTTCTCCACTATCCCGGCTTACTTGAAAGATCTGTTTGGATCCATGCAGGTAGGAGCCATCCATGGCCGGCTCCTCACTGCGTGGTCGGTCGCAGGGGTCCTCGGCCCCGTCCTGGTGAATTACATTCGTGAGTATTTGAAAGGGCGGGGAGCGAGTGGAGTTGGGCTTTATGCGCCCACAATGTACTTAATGGCCGGGTTGCTCGTTATCGGATTGATCTGCAATCTTTGTGTGCGTCCGGTCAACGAGCGTTACTATTTTCACGGACAGAATCGAAAACCGTAAGAGATATTATGGCTGACCAAACGCAATCTGCCGGAAACTGGTGCAAGCTTTTCATTTACTGGCTCGTCGTCGGCATTCCACTGGTGTGGGGGATTTGGACCACGCTCCTGAAATTGCCGGCGCTTTTTAAGTAGACGGAGTTTGCCAAGCCATTCGACTAATCTTCTCCAATAATTCAACGGCTCCCAGTCGACGCTATCAGCGAGAATCGCCCCGCGCCGACGACTGTTCATAGAACGCCGCGTTATCGCAGAAACACGATTTTCGTAATTCGAAACTAGGAAATCGACGGCTGTCTGCGACGTCTGGCCTTTGGAATCGCAACACCGTCACAGAGCAAAACCCTGTCGCCTTTCTTCACATCTTCGACTAGGTCGAGCGGAACTTTTTTGATCGCGCCTAAAACGCGAATCTTGCCGAGCTGAACTCCATCCTCGATTTCAACATCGACAATTTCTCCGTATGCCAGGTTCATCGCGATTGAAGCCTCCACGTTCGTGCCTTCGTCCGTTGGTCAATCGAGGCTCGGCTGACATGCGCGCGCGTAATTTGTCAATGATTCAGCGGCACCGAACCGCGGGTGAAGTAGTGTCGCAAGACGCCGCCTGGCGGCGGGGTCAGGGATTTCCCGACACAAACGTCATTGCGCAGTATTATTGCGTTGATTGAATTGTGGCCGGATCTTAACCGCAGCGATACACGGGCGGCCGAATGACCTCCGTTGTGACAGGACGGTGGAAGACCGATCGAAGTCGCAACTCTTGGAAAGGAGGGAAAGAATGAACAATCGGCAATACATCAATGCCACCGCGTCTGACTCAATCACGGGGGGAGCAAGCTGGCTGAATGTCCTGTTGGGCATTTGGGTGATCATTTCACCATTTGTGGTCCAGTTTGCGCGACTACCCGCGGCAATGTGGAACAACGTGATCGTCGGCATCGTAATTGCGATACTCGCGCTGATCCGTACGAGCACACCGCGGCAAATAGGGTGGAGCTGGGCAAATGGGATCCTCGGGATATGGATGATCATCTCACCATTTGCACTTGGCACCATGACCACAGCGATACTTTGGAACAACATTATCCTGGGCATCGTGATCGCAATTGTAGCTAGTGCTAACGCTAGTATGAGAGCTCACGCAACTGCGTAAGACCGCTTGAAAAATGCGCGCGGTGTCTCTCGGTTACGTCCACAGGATCGAATGAGTCACTCGCGCGCTCAAGCGTGTTTCGCCTTGCGCGTCAGGAACCAGAATCGTTATTTACGCGCGAATTTAAGACCCGCCAGCTGCGGCGCGCCTGGATCGACATTTTTGACAACCGAGAGCACTTGAAAAGCGCGACCCAGCATTTCTGGATGCAGCAACGTGTGGAGCGCGGGTTTGCTTGCACGATTGACATTCGCTGAGCTCAAGGAGCTGTCCCGAAGCAAGTCTGGCCAAGTGGAAATGATGCCAGTAAGGAAATGGTGCTGATCAGTGAATCCGGCAACACGTAAGCCGTGTTCCTCTGCACGCTCGACGATGCTCGTCCAGTCGACGTGCATCGTGATGTCCGCTTGACCGATTTGCTGGAAAGGGGAATCGAGATATCGATGTTCCGCGCGGATTTGAATGTTTCCCTGAAATTGCTCAGCAAAATAACCGTAATCGATCGCGATGAGGTAACCGCGCTCCAGGTTTGTCGCGACGGTTTCGATCCAGTCGAGCGCGGCTTGATTAAGCGGTGTGTGTGAGATCGGACGATCGATGAACACAAAGTTGTCGCCCTGAAGATCGACAAGTTTCTCCACGCCAGCGCCGACGAAGCGCACCGGCATCGCGTCCAGAAGTTCATTTGAAAAGTGGACACCCGTGAATGGTGCGAGTGACGTCCACCATTCGATCTTGTCCTGAAATGGTTCCAGCATCTGCAATTGTCGCTCTCGCAAGCTTGGAAATGGCTCCACGATTCGGTAGCGCAAGGCTTCGAAGAATTCCGGCGCGCGCGATTGCGCAGATTCAATAACGTCGCGTGCGAACTGGCCGTCGTGTGCGCCCTGCTCGACAATGACAAAATCGTCGATCCGCCCCAGTTGCTCCCAGATCTCACCAAATTGTGCAGCCAAAAGTCGCCCAAACAGCGAGCCGACGCTCACGTTTGTGTAATAATCGCCTTTTCGGCCAATCGAGCATCGGCCAGAAGAATAGTATCCGTGCTCCGGATGATAAAGCGCCTGTTCCATGAACCAGGCGAACGAGACCGGTCCGTGTTTTTCGATTTCGTCACGAATCAATCCGATTAGCACCGGGTTTTCATTCCGATTATTCAATCTCCAACGCTCCATGCTCAACGCCCAACTCTCAACTGGCAGAGAGCGGGTTGGGCATTGGCCGTTGAGACTTGGGCGTTTGGCGCGTACCTTGGGCGACCTACTCCTTTCGTAAAGCTTGAGACCAACTGCCACATATCTGAGGCCCGCGCCGGGGTATCGCTTTCGGCCACCATGGTATTTGAGACCGTGGTTCTACCTTCCCATTGGTCTCGTCGCGGCACTGATTGTTGTCGCAATAGTTTACTTTTCCAGTCTCGCCGCCGACCTGAAAGCGCAGGCAAAAACGTTCGACCTGAACAAGCTCGAACAAATGGAATCATCCAGTGTGATTCTCGATCGCAATGGCAAAATCTTCGGGCAAATCTACGTCGAGAACCGTGAGACAGTACCGTACGATCAGCTGCCTCCTGATCTCGTCAAGGCGGTCGTTGCCGTCGAGGACGCGAAATTTTATCAGCATCACGGCTATGATTTATTCGGAATCATTCGGGCAGCTCTGAAGAATTTGACGGCTGGCCATGTGCGCCAGGGTGCCAGCACGATTACGCAGCAGCTGGCACGAAACAGTTTTTCGCTCAAACAAAAAACGTTTCGACGCAAGCTCCTTGAGATTTTCCTGGCACAACGAATCGAAGACAACTTCAGCAAACAGAAAATCATGGAGTTGTATCTGAACCGGATCTATTTCGGGGGCGGACTTTACGGAGCCGAAGCAGCGTCGCGCGGATACTTTGGCAAGCCCGCGCGTGAAATGTCGCTGGCAGAATGCGCCACGCTCGCAGGGCTGATCAAAAGCCCGAACAGACTGTCGCCTTGGACGGATCGCACGACGTCACGCGAAGCGCGCGACTACGCGCTCGACCGGATGCGTGAGCTGGGATTTATCAGTCGCGAACAACTCGCTGGTGCGCGAGCGCAGGAAATCGTTGTAGGTAGCCGGCAAAACGCACAGGGGCAAACCTACGCAGTCGATTATATTCGCCAGCAAGTCATTGCCGCCGTCGGATGGGACCGCGCAATAAACGAGGGTTATCGGATTCACACGACGATCGATGTCGATCTTCAAAAGGCTGCTGAAGATTCGTTGCGAACGAATCTCGAACGCGTCGAACAACATCCCGATTACAATCACCAGACTTATGCCCAGTATGCGGAATCATTTCGCAAGGCCAAGGCAAACGGGAAGATGACTGATCAGCCAGCACCTGAATATGTCCAGGGCGCGGTCATCGGACTGGACAACGCAACCGGCGATATTCTTGTGCTCGTCGGCGGCCGCGACTTCGAACACAACCAATACGACCGGGCGCTGCAGGCTCGTCGGCCTGCTGGGACCGCCATGTTGCCATTTGTTTACGCAGCAGCGTTTGAAAAAGGAATGTACCCTGGATCGCTGGTAGAAGATTCGCCGCTTGATAATCGCGCGGTCATGATCGGTGGCACAACAGGAATTCTGGGGGAATGGGGACCTGAAGACGCCGAGAACCGTTACGAAGGCGCAATGACGGCCCGGCAGGCGCTGGTCAAATCAAAAAACGGCGCAACTGTCCGAATCGGGATGGACGCGGGAATCGATGCAGTGCTGCAGCTCTCCGCTGCGGCAGGCATTCATTCCCCGCTTCGCCCTTATCCGGCTACATTTCTGGGGAGCAGCGAGGTCACTCTCGCCGAGCTGGCGCTCGCGTACACGGTATTTCCAAACGGCGGCTGGCGATCAAACGTGTCGCACATTTTGGAACGTATCGAGGAAAAGGATGGAACGCTCGTCTGGGACGCGAAACGGGAGAGTATCCGGAAGCTCGTCACCAAACCTGAAACCGCGTATGAGGTGCATTCCTGCCTCGCGGACGCGCTTGAATCAGGGACAGGAAAAGCTGCCTTCACACAATTCGGTCTTAAGAAAATTCCTGCGGGAGGTAAGACCGGCACCGCATACGATTTCACCGACGCGTTGTTTGCCGGATATGATTCCAATTTCACATGCGCCGTTTGGGAAGGCTTCGACAAGCCGCAAAAGATTTATCGTGGTGCGTTTGGACGCGAACTCGCGCTGCCTGTTTGGGTGGATGTTATGAATGCCGCCGCCCAACGTTATCCACCTCGTGAAATCAAACGGCCCGCAAATCTGAAGCAGGTCGAAATTTGTTCGAGGTCTGGATTGCTCGCCACCGACAAATGTTACGATGCCATAAAGACAGC
>DATBEX010000011.1:0-8562 GCA_036558805.1 Candidatus Udaeobacter sp. | reverse complement strand
GTTCATTCGAAGTATCAGAATGCCCATTCACCACGGGCGAATAGCACGGCAAACAACGCAAAAAGCAATAGTGACCACACTGTAATGACGCCGGCCCAAAACCGATTTCTGCCAAGCAGACCCAGAAGAATGAAAATAGGGAACATTGTCAACGTGTATCGCGGTATGCTTTGAAAGAAGTTGACGCTGACGAAGAGAACGAAGCAGGCGGTCATCCACGTTGCATAGGCTGGCCGCAACCTGATCCAACTAATAATCGTACAAATAAAGCCCAGCGCCGCAAAAGAGAGCTCTTGTACACCCACCATTTCCGCTTCGCGTGGAGTGGGGTAGAGAGCTCGCAATGCCTGACGAATTCCTGCCGAAGGAAAGGCAAATGACTGTTCGAACGATATTCTTCGCGTTTGCAGGAAAGCAAATGGATTTCCGGCGACGCGCCAGTTAATAAATAAGTATACCGCGAACCCAATGGGCACCACCGCAATCCAAAGCCATTGCCGATTCCAGGAGCGCCTCGTCCAATATTGCTGAGTGGCTTCTACGGCGAGCGTCGGAATGAGCACAGCACCGACTCCCCGGGTCATCCAGCAGAATGCTCCCAGAACACCGGCCCACCACCATCGCTCACGGCGAGCTGCGAAAATGCACGCCAAGGCGAGAGCTAGAAACAGGCTCTCGCTATACGCGACATGGAGAAAGTATGCCGTCGGAAAAATGAGGAAGAACCATACGCTTCTAATCGCTACACTGGCGGGATAATCAAGCTGGACAAGTCTTCGCAACAGGATCGCGGCAGCAATCGACGCGATTCCTGAAATGATCAGTCCGGCAGCAAGGTAGCTCTTGGTGAGATCGGTGACGAAGCCCATCAACCATGGAAACAACGGATAAAACGCAAGGGAGCCATCATTCCGGCTATATCCGAACTCGGCGATCTTCTGGTAATACCCAAAATCCCACTGGTCCCAGATTTGAAGCCACTTCCGGGCCCCGTCCATTCGGGTGTTCCAAATCATTGGATAACTTCTTGCGCCAGCGAAGAACAGGAGGCTTTTAATCGCCAATACCCAGCCGACCACAATCCAATCCCGCTTCGGAAGCAACGAAATGATCCGTGTCGGGCTTTTCACAAATTCTCATCATACAACCTGACGCAATGAATGCGGCTTTAAGCTATAAGGGCCGCTGCGGTTCACGCCCACTTGCACGTGGGCAAATCGAAGAAATCGACCAAATCACGTTCGCAGACAGGAACGGCGCCGCGAGACGTTGACCAGAGTAAATCCTGGCCGTCTTACCTTCTAAAATCCAAGGCGCCTTTTTTGACCGCGTAAGCGTACCCTACCATCAGGATCGTGATGAAGCCGAGCATGCTCCAGAAGATGACGCTGCTCTGCCGGATGGCGTCGCGGTACGCAACCGCCCATGGATACATGAAAACGATCTCGATATCGAACAGGATAAACAGCATCGCCACCACGTAGAACCTCACGCTAAAACGAGGCTGGCGTTCGCCTTGAGGGATCATGCCGCATTCATACGGAATATCCTTTGCTGGCGTGCGTTTTCCGCTTTTGCCCACCAGCACACTGACAACCAATGCCGAACCAGCAAAGAGAATGGCTACGATAATTTGCAACAGGACCGGCAAGTATTCGCGCAGCATGCAGAATTCCCTCGGTCCCGCAGCGTTCGGCTTATTTTACACCAGCAAGATGGCCATTCTGCTGGGCGATTGCGCTGGCCAAGGCCGAAGGCAACCCCTTGTATTTCTTGCCGTTCTTTTTGACTGCGCCCCGCGCGACCAGATTTTGCAATTTTTCATAGGCGCGCAAGCGTAGCATTTCCTCGCCACCACTGGCTGCGTTCCGGGCTCGAAGATTCTCGTGCACAATGTCGAACAACTGCTTAAATTCGAACGACGAACGGCGTGAGAGGACAGCGACCAGCTCCTCGGTTACCAGATCAGGAACGCGACGGGAGAATGCATTTTTCTTTAGAATAGCCATAAGGCTAGAAAAGTAGCACGTTTTCGCTAAATTGCAGCACTTTTCTTCATTCTGCGGTCTTGGAGACTCAAAAGAGTGCCGAAATGGCACAGCTGTCCTCCTTGAGTGATGGGCGCGCGAACTGGAATATGCAGGCTGGGACGGAATGCCTGAATCGTACGCGATATCTGTACCACTACAGCCTATGGAGTCGGCGTCGGGCTATCCATCGCCGGTTGCGGCGTCGCTGTCGAAGAAGGCGCCCAATTGCCAAAGCCTGCAGTAGCCTGCTTTCGCGCGGCCGTACCCAAACCACTCAGGACAGCCAGGCCAATCGCCGCTTGGTCGAGTGTGATTGGCCCGAGCGACTCGGCTACATAGCCATCCCGATCGTATCTCTGCGAGGAGACGATCGGACTCAGGTGCTTGGTAATTACCTCAGGCGATGGGATCTTATTTAAGTCAACCGAACGAGTTATGGCAGGCACGAACGCCGCCGCCATTAACAACATCGGCCGAAGCGAAGAATCAAGCCGCGAGTACAACAGCGCAGTGTCGACGTATGAAAAGAGATTGGTTGGTGCCGGCAGCAATCGCTCAACCGCCTTGTAGGTTTGCGAATTGGCAAGGTCCGACGAGCTACCCACGCTGCGTTTCACCGCCTCCTCCACTGACACGGGATTAAACCCGACGATAAGGATTCGGTCAGACAAAGCGATCGTTGGAGTGATTGCGACTAGTGTGGTGGCCGATTGCTTCGAAAAATAGCGGACACCGTCCTTCTCTGATTGTGTCCAGATCGCTCCTTCCTCGCCGCCTGTGACCGCTTCGATGATTTTATTGGCCCTGACTCTGTCCAGCACTGGAAGATTCAGGAGTAGAGATGGCCAATGCGCGCTGGATGGCCAATCCGCTAATACTCCCAATTCCAGGCCAAACGCAGCTTTCCAATCATCGGCCGCAATCCCGTTGGTGGCGAAGTCCTGAAAAACCTTCTGTACTGCGCCCCCAAGCGCTGCAGCCTGGTTAAGCGCTTCCACCTTTTCTCCGAGATTGAGTATCATCGCCAGATAAAAAAACGTCTCCTTTGTTCCAAGTGTCAGCGAAGACCGGTTAAGCGTGGCATCTCTCTTGAGCTTGGGCATTCCTAGAAACAGGAGGTCGCGAATTCTCCCCTTTTCGAATCGCGTCGAACCTGCAATGCAACGCATTTTTTCAAGCATCGTCGTTTCTCCGGGAGTCGGGCTTGATCTCACGGCAGCGCGGAGGGCTGCAAGGCGTTCGGAAAATGCCTTGGGCTGGAGATAGAAAGAGACTGCATAATTCGATGGCCGATGCGCGATGGCTGTCCGGTACGCTTCATCCTTATCGAGCGTTTCGTCTGAATTTTTCGCGCGGTGGTCGACTCGATCGAGGAGAGCCTTTAGTTCTGTAACGTTTGTAGCAGCGAAAAACCACGGGCCATCATACGTCGTGGCCAGAGCAAACGGAGTCGCTGTGACCAGGTCGATTTCGTGACGCCGGTACTGAAGCTTCTCCTGCTTCGTGCCCGGACGTTGCTCCAAGAGGGCCGTGCGCCATTTCCCGATGACTTGTTCGGCATCTTCCCGGCTGCCGCGAAAACGGAAGCCGCCCAAAACGCTTGGCGCCTTGTCGCCGATCGAGGTCAAAGCCAGGAAGGCGTTCTTTGGATCGAGTTGTTGGATCTCCTGCAGGGTTTGAGCCCCGAAGGCGTTCGAGGCTGACAGGTTGCTCAGCGGTTTGCGCAGAAAATCCTGCACGGACGGTTCGCGGTACAACTGATAAACGTCGGTCTGACGCCACTCGTCACGCGTACGACTAAAGTCCGGCATGTGCGCGAGAAAAATTGTGTCTCTGGGTAGAAGCGTGCCCACGGCGGCGTTGGAAGCCTGTTGGGAAAACCTCCAGTAGTACCACCCGGCACAGACGGCAACGGCGAGGGCGATGAGCAGCAATACAATTCGTTTCATATTACGACTGTTTCAAGACAGGCCGATGCTCGATACTCGATGCTCGATACTGGTCAAACGTAAACTGATCGAACATTTGAAACTGAGAATCCGCCTTTGCCCTGCTACGCCCTGGGATGAAACTGCCGATGCACAGCCTTCAATCGCTGTTGATCGACGTGCGTGTACACCTGCGTTGTCGAGATGTCTGCGTGGCCCAGCATTTCCTGAATGATGCGAAGGTCGGCACCGTTCCCCAGCAGGTGCGTCGCGAAACTGTGTCGCAGAAGGTGGGGATAAATGTTCTGTTCGAGTCCGGCACGCCGAGCATGTCCCTTTACGATCTGCCAAATGCGCGCTGTTGTTAGCCCGGCACCGCGTTCCGAGAGAAAAATTTCGCTGCTACTGTGCCCCTTCACCAGCTTCGGCCGCTCGGTCGAGAGGTACGCTGCCAGCGCTTCACACGCTTTGCGTCCCACCGGCACGAGGCGAGTTTTGTTTCCCTTGCCGGTCACACGCACAACTCGCTCTTCAAAGTTGAAGTTCTCAAGGCGTGCGTTTGCCAGCTCGGAAATACGCAGACCGCTTGCATAAAGCAGTTCGATCATCGCTCGATCGCGTAGACCATGAAGCGCATTTGTGTCGATCTTCTCCAGAAACCGCTCGACCTGCATTTCATTCAGCGTTTCGGGGAGATATCGCTCGATTCGCGGAAGAGCCAGCGCTTCAGCCGGGTCCCGCTGAAGTGCCCCTTGCGCGAGCAGGAACCGGAAGAAAATCTTCAGCGCGATTACGATGAGTTTGATCGAGGACGCGGAAAGGCCGGCGCGCTTGCGATCGGCCAGGTACTCACTGATTGCCGGCAATGTCACCGCGCGCGGATCGTCAATTTTCTTCCTCGCGGCGCACCACTGCGCGAATTCATTCAGCGATCTTTGGGTGGAAATTTGATAATTTTCAGAGAGACCGCGCTCGATTGCGAGGAAACGGATAAATGACTCGATCGCGTTTTCCACTTTCCACACTGTAACGGGCCGCCATGTCGCCTGCAAAACCCGATGGTGGTGTCGAGCGCCGGGTCCATATGACATCGCCGCGCGAAGTCCGAATCCGCGATATGATTGACAAGGCGACGTTAAGTATCCGATGTTTGGTTACGATGAGTTTAGATCTCAATACCATCCTCAAAGATTGGCCGCACGAGAATGGCAGCATCAAAGTTCGCAAGATCGCTGGACTTGATGGCCGCGAGAAATTGCAGCTGCGAGTCGATCTTGGCGTGTTGCAAATGGAATTGGCCGGGCGCCCCGATGGTCGGCGTCCGCACAATTGTGAATCGCTTTTGGAATATCACCAAAAGCGCGCTGCTCGCACTGAGGCGAAAGGCGAAACCTACGAACTCACGCCCGAACAATGCGCAGAGCTCCAGCAGGAGGGTATTCAGTACTACCATCGTTATTTGAGTCTGTTTCAAATCAATGATTTCGAGGGAGTGGTGCGCGATACGCAGCGCAATCTGGACCTTTTCAGCTTTGTCTCCGAACATACGGATCGTGAGGATTTCTCGTGGAACCTGCAACAGTTCCGGCCCTACGTGCTCATGATGAATACACGGGCGAAGGCGTCCATTTTGCTCGGACAGGGTAAATTTTCCGACGCGATCACCGAAATTGAGCGTGGTCGTGACGCCATTACGGAATTCTTGCAACAGTCAAACTTTCCAGAGTTGGTCTCGAAGAGCTCCGAGATCGCATTCCTCGATGAATGGCTCGAGGAAGTGAAGGCCAAGCGCCCTCTTTCCAAACTCGAGGTCATGCGACGCGAGATGGAAACCGCGATCGCGAAGGAGCTTTATGAGCGCGCCGCGGAGTTGCGCGACGCAATCAAGCTGCTGCAGGCAAAGAAGCATTGAGATCTTAGTAAAACCCCTTGCCTGGTTGTTAGCGCCGACTGACGTTTCTGCCTATGGCAACACAACCTACCCAGTACGCGCATCCTGAAGCGCTCGTGGAGACTGATTGGCTGGAAAAACATCTTCAAGACGGAGGGATCCGGATCATTGAGTCGAATGAAGATGTGCTCCTTTACGATACCGGACATATTCCCGGTGCTGTGCATATCGATTGGCGTGCCGATCTGCAGGACCCGGTAATTCGAGATTATATTTCGCCGGAGAAATTCGCGGACCTTTGCAGTCGCAACGGCATCACACCGGAGACTACCTGCATTTTTTATGGCGATAAAGCCAACTGGTGGGCCTGCTACGCGCTTTGGGCGTTTCGATTGTTTGGACACCAGAACGTGAAAATTCTCAATGGCGGTCGCGACAAATGGAAAGCCGAAGAGCGTCCCATGACGCGTGATGTTCAAAAATATGTAAGGACAAATTATCCGGTGCCGAAGAAGCGATTGGACAAGGAGATCCGCGCCTTCTTCGATGAAGCTTTGGCGCAAAGCAAAAACGGCAAGCCGCTGATCGACGTGCGCTCCCCGGGTGAATATAAGGGTGAGATCACGCATATGCCCGAGTATCCGCAGGAAGGCGTTTTGCGCGGCGGCCATATTCCCGGGGCGAAAAGCATGCCATGGAAAACGGCCACAAACGACGACGGCACATTCAAGCCGGCTTCAGAGCTGGCAAAAATCTACTTCGATCAATGCGGAATCGGACCGGGAAAGGACACCGTTGTTTATTGTCGAATCGGCGAGCGCTCCAGTCACACCTGGTTTGTGCTTACGTACTTGTTAGGCCTGAATAACGTCCGCAATTATGACGGTTCCTGGACTGAATGGGGCAATAGGGTGGGGGCCCCTATCGAGAAGTCAGCATAAACGGTGATTGACCTGTAGCCGGCATCCATTGATGCCGGTCTCTGGAGAATACGCTTGTGCCCGGGATCACCGATCCCGGCTACAGCCATTCAAACGCGACCGGTTTTTTGCAGCAGTTGATGGATTAGCCACATTCGTTTGCGCTCCTTGTGGCTCAATTGGAGTTGCCCAATCGAGCGCTGCATCCGCCGCGTCCAATTCAAGTTTGCCTTTGTCCCAGGCACATTGAAACGATATTTGCGTGCCAGCAGGTCGGTGATCATGACGACGGCAATCCATGATTCGCTCTTGAAAAGCGCTTCCATGATTCGGGGATAAAAATCTTTTTCGAAATCGAGGGCGTCGATTTGTCCATTCAATCCTGCGAACGCTGCGATTCTCTTCAATGTGTCATGTGATTGTTCGGCATTGTCGATTGGACGCTCAAAGGTCTCTTCCCATAGTGCGCGGATCGGTTTGTGATCGTGAGTTGCATAGGTTGCGACTGAGAGCCGTTGATACTTTTCTCCGCTGATGATTGTACCGTCGCACACTTCCCATTGCGGGATCTTGAACCCGGCGATGCCGAGCGACTGCAAATCCGGGCGCACGTATTCGGGCACAACGCCGAGGTCCTCGCCGGCTACGCGCGCGGCGCCTGCTTCGTCCAGGACAATGCGCAGGTATTCTCCGCCGTCGCGCTTGTTCGCTTCGCGATTTTCGAATGTTTCGTCGTCACGAGGAACAAAGTGCGGCGCGCGACCCCGGGTTCGCTCAAGCATTTGATGGGGTTCGAGTGGAAGAAATTCCCTGTTCTTGCCCGGTCTCCACGGGAAGGCATAGATGCGATAAAAACCCTGGACATGATCGATTCGAAACAGATGAAAGACATTGCGGATAGCGCGGACGCGCTGTCTCCACCACGCAAAACCGTTCGCGCGCATTTTTTCCCATCGATAAAGCGGGATACCCCAGTTTTGTCCCCATTTTTGCGTGAACGCGTCGTCCTTGAAGTGAGGTTCGGGCGGTGCGCCGCCACACCAATCGAGCACGAACTCATCAGGTTGGGCAAAAACGTCGGCACTGTAATAACTGAGGCCAAATGGGATATCGCCCATTAACGCGACGCCTCGTTCTTCTGCGTGCGATTTGATTGCCCACCATTGCTGATAGGCGATCCATTGTACGTAACAAAAGAATTCCTGGCGGGTTGTCAGCGTAGCTTGTCGATCAGCTGTCTGGCTGCGCAACCAGTTGCGCGCTTGTTCGATCGGCTGATGCACGGCAGGCCACCGATTCCATGCCGCGTTGTTGTCGTTTTCCTCCATGAGGACACGGAAAAACGCATAGTCGCGCAACCAGGCGGCCTGGCTCTCGCAAAACGTCCGAAACTCCAGCCGCCTTTCTTCGCTGGCGCCCGCGCAGAAATTCGCAAAGGCCTTTTCCAGCAAGCTCCGCTTTAGTTTTTTGACGTTGCGATATTTGACTCCACCGCGACGAAGGTTCGCGAGATCGACCCGACCAACCAAAGTATCAAAATCTTCCGGCGTTAAATCCTGCGGCGAGTTCGACGCAAGATGCAGCGTGGTTGGCTCGAGCGCCATCGTGCTGATGGCGTTGTATGGACTATTGTCGGCTCCGGTCTCGTTGATTGGCAACAACTGGATAAGTCTGAAACCAATTCCCGCTGCCCAATCGATAAATTCCCGCAGCGCGGCAGTGTCACCGATGCCTAAATCGCCTTCCTTGCGAAGCGCGAACAGCGGTACCAAAACACCGGCAATTCTTTTTTC
>DATBEX010000010.1:0-6839 GCA_036558805.1 Candidatus Udaeobacter sp. | reverse complement strand
TTCCATTGACTTCCGCTGAGCAAGAGCCGCACTTCCCAGCTTTGCAATTCCATCGACACGCCAGATCGGACGCCTGGGTGCGCTGAATATCATGAATTGCATCGAGTACAACCATCCCCTCGGCGACTTCCGTGGTGTAATTGCGAAATTCGCCGCCTTTGGCATCACCCCGCCAGATTTTGAAGGTGGCTGTTTTCATTCGTGATCAGTTAAATCGAGATTCGTTAAATCGTTTGCGTTGGGAGCGCCATAGGTAGCCGAAGCTTCGCGCACGAAGCTCGTCTTCTGTTCACGCAAGTAACGAATATACCCGTCGATTAGCTGACGGACTCGACAGCCGCTTTCTTTAAGAGAACCGATCAATTCAGGGAGCAAATACTGCTCGTCGTCGCAAACATTTAAGTCATCTATCAACTCCTGTAATGACCCGCGTGATTGAAGCATGAATTTAACCTGTTCCAGGAAGTGAAAGCGACCATGCCCTTCCGCAATATTGTTAGTGAGCGAGACGGCGGCGCGCCGGATTTGGCTCGCTAACGCGAATTTTTCGAAATCTGGCAGTTGTTTGGCAACTTGGTACATCGCTCTTCTAAACTCTCGCGCAGCTTGATACACCTCCAAACCTTCGAACGTCGAATACGGCTTCGCTTTTTTCGCGGTGTTCATTCACGAATCACGAGTTACCAATTACAGATTACGGATCAACTATTCTCTTCAATGATTTGCCTCAAATAATCCGGCATTTCCCGCAACGACTCGAACCGAACCCGCATTGAGCCGTTACCTGCTTTCGAAATCATCGTATTCACTTTGGCAAAGCGTTCGTCCTTTTCCGGATAATCGTCCCTGAATTGTGCGCCGCGACTTTCTTTTCTTTCCAACGCCGCCAGTGTAATCGCTTCCGAAACTGTGAGCAGATTCTTCAGGTCGAGCACAGTGTGCCAGCCTGGATTGTATTCTCGATTGCCACTGACTGCGGCCTTTTCAGCGCGCTTTTTCAAACCATCGATCTTCTGCAAGGCTTCGCGCATTTCGCCTTCATTACGCACAATCCCAACCAAATCCTGCATGGTGTCCTGCAAGTCCTTTTGGACCTGGTAAGGATTTTCGCCGTTGCTTCGGCCGAATGGAGCGAGCGCTTCACGAGCGACGCTTTCGATTTGTTCCGTCTGAGGCGGATCGATTCTGCCTAACGAATTCTCTTTTGCGAACCTTGCGGCAAACTCGCCGGCGCGTTTCCCAAAAACCAAAAGATCAGAGAGAGAATTCCCACCCAGACGGTTCGCGCCGTTAATTCCAGCCGCGCATTCGCCTGCAGCAAACAGTCCCGGCACACGCGACATTTGGGTGTCGGGATCGACCGCTACCCCGCCCATGATGTAATGTGTCGTTGGGCCAACCTCCATGGGTTCCTCGGTAATATCGATGTCCGCCAGTTGTTTGAACTGGTGATGCATGCTCGGCAGCTTGCGCTTAATATGTTCGGCCGCATTCGGCAGCTTTTGTTTGATCCAGGAAATGTCCAGATAAACGCCGCCATGCGGGCTTCCCCTGCCCTCTTTGATCTCACGCACGATACAGCGTGAGACATGATCCCGCGTCAGCAGTTCCGGAGGGCGCCGCGCATCCTTGCTGCCCTGAGTGTAACGCCAGCCTTCCTCTTCATTGTCCGCAGTATGAGCGCGATAATTTTCCGGAATCGCGTCGAACATGAAACGGCGACCCTCTTTGTTTTTCAGGACACCGCCTTCGCCGCGGACTCCTTCAGTCACCAAGATTCCCATCACGCTCGGCGGCCAGACCATTCCTGTGGGATGAAATTGCACGAACTCCATGTCGATGAGATCTGCGCCTGCGTCATAAGCCAGCGAGTGACCGTCGCCAGTGTATTCCCAACTGTTGCTGGTGATCCTGTAGGCCCGTCCAATTCCGCCGGTGGCCAGCACCACTGCTTTGGCCCGAAAAATCTTAAAACGTCCGCGCTCGCGTTCGTAACCAAACGCCCCGACCACCCGATCACCGGCTTTGAGCAGCGAAAGAACCGTGTGCTCCATGTGGACATCAATGCCCTGATGAACCCCGTGATCCTGCAAAGTACGAATCATTTCCAAGCCGGTGCGATCGCCGACGTGTGCGAGCCGCGGATATTTATGCCCGCCAAAGTGCCGTTGCAGAATTCGTCCGTCTTTTGTGCGATCGAACACGGCGCCCCATGCTTCGAGCTCCCGTACGCGGTCCGGCGCTTCCTTAGCGTGCAGCTCCGCCATTCGCCATTGATTCACGTATTGCCCTCCGCGCATCGTGTCGGCGAAATGCACCTTCCAGTTGTCTCGCTCATCGACATTGGCAAGCGCAGCGGCAATTCCGCCCTCGGCCATTACGGTGTGCGCTTTGCCTAATAGAGATTTACAGGCAAGTCCGACGCGCACTCCGGCAGCAGAAGCCTCAATTGCGGCGCGGAGCCCCGCGCCGCCCGCGCCGATGACCAGAACATCATGTTCGTGCGTTTCATACTCCATAGTCAGAGTTTCGCCTGCGCAAGAATTTCGGAAGCCAGCGGTTCACGGCTTGCTTATAAGCGAAATAGCTTTCGCCAAAGCGCGATTCGAGTCCCGGTTCTTCAATAAAAACGACGTACAAGTGGAACAACACGAATATCGCAATGGAATATAGTAAAATCGCTGGCGATTGCCGATCAAGACCCAATCCTACGAGCAATAGAAATCCTCCGATGTACATTGGATTCCGAACGAATTTGTACGGGCCTGTGGCGACAAATTCACGAGGCGGATCGAAGATGGCCGGCGTTCCTCGCCCTCGCCAAACAAAGACGCCGGCACAAGCGAATACGATCACCGCGCCGATTGTACCAACGATGGTTCCGGCAACTGCGATCCAACGCGGCAGAGGAACTTTCAAAAGGTCGTCGAACGGCTGAACACGTAACGCAAACCAGCCGAAGAACAAAATAAACGCCGCCATGTAACACAACGTCCGGAACGCAACGAAAACAGTTGCCATATCAGACGATTCTCCAGTCTGCCCAAACCCCCATCGAGCAGAGGCGCACGTAAAGATCAGTAAAGCCGACCCAGAACAGACTCAGCCAGGCCCAAAGCATGTGACGTTGGTTAAAACAAGTCACGCAAGCATAGGCGCGATAGCACGCTGGCGATTTGGAAAATTGATCCAGGAACCCGCCGGCCAGATGCCGGAGAGAGTGACAACCAACCGTATAACCGCTGAGCAGGACAAGATTGATTGCCAATACGATTGTGCCGACGCCAATTCCAAATCCGTCCGGAAACCACAGTGCTTTCCACACATCGTAAGCCAGAACCAAAAGGAAAAGGACCGCCAGGTAAAGGAAGTATCGGTGAACGTTTTGCATGATGAGCGGAAACGAACGCTCGCCCCAATAGCTTTTGCGTGGCTCACCTACGGTGCATGCCGGTGGATCGGCCCAGAATGCTTTGTAATACGCGCCGCGATAATAATAGCATGTGAGCCGAAATCCGCCTGGAGCCCAAAGAACGAGTAGCGCGGGAGAAAAGATTACCCAGGCAGGCCACCAACCGGGTTTCGGTCCGAACCAGCTGTGCGGCGAGTCTCCGAAAAGTTCCGGCGAATAGAGCGGCGAGATGTAATTGCCAAAAAAATAATTCTGTCCCTGAAAAGCAGCCCATGTGGAATAGATAATGAAAATCCCCAGACCGATAAACACGAGCAGCGGTTGCGTCCACCAGACGTCAGCGCGCATCGTCTCGCCGAACGAACGGCGCGGCAGCGTTACCGTTCCATTCATTTCTCGGCTCCTTCTACTGGCAGCTTCGCCTTTTTCCATGCTTCCCAGCTGCCGGGCACATTCCAAAGATCGCTGAACCCCAGCGGCTTCAGAATACTGGTGGCAATGCTCGCCCGATAGCCGCTGCCGCAGTAAACGGCGGTTGGTTTGTTGCGATCGAGTCCATCCAGGCTTTTGGCGAGTTCCGGCACAAAAATGTGCTGCGCGCCGGGAACATGTCCCTTCTTCCATTCGCCGGGCGAGCGCACATCGATAATCTGCAGCGAAGCCTTCCGATCATTCAGCTCGTGCACGCTCATCTGTCCGATTCTTTCCAGTGGAAATCCGGCCGCGTCCCACGCTTTCATTCCACCGATCAGGTATCCGGCGAACTTTGTGTAACCGGTGCGCACGAAAAGACGCACGATTCGTTCAAGATCATCATCGTTCTCCATGACGAGAAGAACTGGCTTTTCCGGATCAAGCATCCAGCCCGCCCAGATGGAGAGAATCGGCGCGCCGCCGATGTTGAGCGCGCCAGAAATGTGGCCGCCTCCAAAGGCGAGCATGGTGCGGACATCTACAAGGACACCAGCGTTTTTGTCGATTGCTTCCTTGAACGCCTTGGGCGGAAGACCGGGCACGCCTGGAAGGTTTCCAAGGATTTTTGGTCCGTCCGCGTTCACTCGTTTCATGAGCGGATAATAATGCGGAACCGGGGGCGCGCTGTTGATCGCGAAGTCCGTGAAACTTTTCGCGTCAGTGAATTGCAAAAAT
Organism: Candidatus Udaeobacter sp.; assembly: GCA_036558805.1. GTDB lineage: Bacteria > Verrucomicrobiota > Verrucomicrobiia > Chthoniobacterales > UBA10450 > Udaeobacter. The sequence continues at coordinate 2,278 of DATBEX010000010.1, read as the reverse complement.
TTATTGAATTTTCGCTCGTACCCAATGGTGCTGCTCAATCGTGCTCCGATGTCGGCGCCGCATGGCGAACCAGCGCCATGGTTGGGATAGATCATGATATGATCGGGCAACTTCAAATAGAAGTCGTGCAAGGTATGAAATTGTTGTTCCGCCAGTTGCTTCGTGTGCTTCTCGCCTAACAAATCCGGCCTGCCAGCGGACGATACAAAAAGCGAATCGCCCGTGAGCACTGCCCACGGCTCGTCCGGATGATCTGTTTCGGCCAGCACATAGGACATGTGCTCAGGCGTATGTCCGGGAGTATGCCGCGCCGTGACCAGCACTTCGCCAAATGTGAAACGATCGCCGTTTTTTATTTTTTCGGGTGCAAAGCCGTATTCTGCGCCACCTTCACCGCTGGCATAAATCATTGCGGATTCGAGACGCGCGCAAAGCTCGCGCGAACCGCTGACCAGGTCGGCATGAATATGTGTCTCGAAGATGTGCGTGATGGCGAGCCCTGCTTCGCGCGCCATCTCAACATAAACCTCAACGTCAGCTCTCGGATCGAAAATCGCTCCCACTCCTTTGTCGTCGTCACCAAGCAAGTACGAAAGCTCTGCGATGCCTTCGGTCTGAATTGTTTTAAAAACAAGCGACATGAAGAAAAGGTTTATGCGAAGCAGTAAGGTAGCGCAAGCCTCCGGCTTGCGAGCAACCGAGTCGCTTGCGCTACTCCACCTGGACCGTAATCGGCAGCAGATGATTGATCATATAAGTACCACGATCACGGTCGCGCTGTGATGGCTGCGTCCTGCCTTTTGAATCGGTTGCGCGCGCAATTACTGTTGCTTCTCCTTGTTTCGACGGAGTGCGCCAATCAAATTCCCAAAGCCGCCACGCATTCGGTTTGGATGCGCCAATCAGGTTTGCTTCGGTCCACGTTGTTCCGCCATCTGTGCTGACTTCGACTCTTGTGATTTCGCCATCGCTCGTCCATGCAGCGCCGTGAACGCGAAAATTTGAACTTGCGGAAACTGCCTCGCCCTGAGTCGGCCTGGCAATTTCCGCTTTGATTTGCATCTCTGCAATGGGAGTCAGTTCGCCAATATCCCCTCGCCTTTTCCAGAATGCATAATCGATGGTCTGATAATAGCCTCCGAACGGCTTGTCCGTGACAATGACGCGCTGCAACCATTTGACCGAGGCCATCGCGTACCATCCTGGTACAATGGCGCGAACAGGAAAACCGTGTTGGGAAGGAAGTTCGGTCCCATTCATTTTGTAGGCGAGTAAGACGTCTGCGCGTGCTTTGCTTACCGGAATGCTGCGCGCAAATGTTAACTCTCCCGGCGGACTCTTGGGATCTTCGAGCATACCGCAGTCCGCTCCTTCGAGAATAACCTCGCGTGCGTTCGATTTAACAACGGCGCGATTAAGCAGGATCGATAATGGCACGCCCGTCCACTCAGCCGTCCCAACTGCTCCCAATCCCCATTGAACTCCTTTTACCTTGGGCTCGAGAAAATCCCGATTGTTCCCGGCGCACTCCAAAGTCACGGGAATTGTGCGCGACTCTAATTCGAGTAATTCCTCGTAATTGATCACAAACGGGTTTTCAACTTCGCCCTCCACGTGTAACCACCAGGCGTCTCTGTCGATTTTTGGGATCGGAAAATGTGTTCGGATATAAAATGATTCAGTCGGTGTAACGAAGCTGTCGACTGTTTCAAATGGCATCTCCACATTGAGCGGGCCGTCGCCGTGAACGATCCTGCCGTCAGGCAATTTTGTGGCGTTTTTTTCCATCGGGTCTTGAGCTTGTAGAGCGACCCTAGTCACGCCGCTGCGGCTGCATCGGGACCTTGATCTCTTGCGCCGCCGCAAATTCGATGGCCCTCGAGTAGCCGGCATCGACGTGACGAAGGACACCCATTCCGGGGTCGCTGGTGAGAACGCGCTCGAGACGGCGTTTGGAATTATCGGTCCCGTCGGCGACAACGACCATCCCAGCGTGTTGCGAGAAACCGATGCCCACGCCTCCACCGTTGTGGATCGACACCCAGGATGCGCCCGCCGCGGTGTTGATCAGCGCATTAAGCAGCGGCCAATCTGCGATGGCGTCGCTGCCGTCAAGCATTCCTTCAGTTTCACGGTTGGGCGATGCCACTGAGCCTGCGTCGAGATGATCGCGCCCAATCACAATCGGCGCCTTGATTTCACCGCGCTTGACCAGCTCGTTCATGGCAACGCCGAACTCGGCGCGTTCGCCGTATCCGAGCCAGCAGATCCGGGCCGG
>DATBEX010000009.1:0-5947 GCA_036558805.1 Candidatus Udaeobacter sp. | reverse complement strand
TGAGACAACGGTCAGTCGCGCCGTTTCGGGAAAGTACATGGCAACCCCGCAAGGTGTTTTCGAGATGAAATATTTTTTTACGCCTGGATATGACACCGCCGCAGGCGAATCGTTAAGCAACACCAGCGTGAAAGAAGCCATTCTCGATCTGGTAAAGCGTGAGGATGGCAATCAACCGCTAAGCGACAATGAGATCGTTGAGATCCTGAGCGAGCGCGGAATCCCAATCGCGCGGCGCACCGTGGCCAAGTACCGTACCGAACTGAATATCCTGCCAAGTCACATGCGGCGAAAATATTGATGCTTCGCCTGATATGCCAATGTCGCCTTCTCTCCGCGCAGCCGTGATCGCCGAATGGCGAGGTCTTCCCGAAAGAAAACCCCGCGTTGACCGGTGGCAGTCGCCGTCCGAGTTGGTTCCAAAACTAATGCAACGCCTTGGGTTACGCGAGCGGTTGCGTGAGACGGAAATCATTGACGTCTGGGGAAAAATTGTCGGTGAATTTATTGCTACCCATTCGGCGCCGGTAGCATTGCGCGAAGGCGTTCTTTACGTTCGCGTGCTTCAGCCAGCCTTGCACTACGAGCTCGAACAAATTTCAAAATCCGAAATCCTGCGAAAACTAAAACAGCGTTTCGGCGGGAGAACGATTCGCGACGTGCGCTTCCGGGTGGGTTGAATCTAACCTCTGATCGGTGAAACGCCGAAGGCCAGTCGCCCTAAAACGCCTTTGCGTTGTTCTGCGTTTTCCTCCGCGATCACTTCGGCAGACAAAGGTCGCCCATTGCGCATTCCGATACCGAAAGCGGCAAGGTTCAAGACAATCATCACGAGGGCGAAAAGGTACATTCCCATCGCCAGTCCGATCGCGGTGTGCATTGCCAGGATGCAAACCAGCCAAAACAAGCGGGTCTTTCTTATCCAAATAAAAAATGGATAACCGAGTTCAATGAGACAGATCGAGATTCCCAGGATTGGCAGCGCGTATTTGAATCGTACGAGAATGTCCGACGAAATAAGATCGAAAGGTGGCCGCGTGAGTGATCGCCACAGATTGGAGCCATTCCACCAACCGCTACCCAGGGACTTTGCCAGCCCACCAATAAGGTAAACGACGCACATGTGTACCTGCAAAACGCGCCGCCAAAAACCCAGGAGTTGCGGATTTTTTAGGCCTGTTTTCAGCAGGCAATGGTCGATCGAGTATCGATCTGGCAACGGGGACAACATCAAATAAAACAGGCCCGTAGTCATGAAGTTATCGGCGCCGTACGCAAATAACCCGCCACTTTCAGCCGCGCAGAGATGAAGGAACCAAGCAACAATTGCAGCCGGACGGGAAAAGAGCCCCGTTAACAGGAGAAGCCCCGTGCAAAGCAAACACGCCCAGACAATGGAAAGCACTGACTCCTCGCCGATGTTGGCGTAACCGCCGAGAGTAACGAGCCACCCAAGCTTCGGAATCAGGGGATTATCGAAAGAGGCAATGGCTTCACCAAGTTGACGGCTGACCAGCCCCTTGCCTGTACTGGCGAACAGATAGTGCCAGTCGCTCCATAGGAACAGAGCATAAACGGTTACTTGCAGTCCCAGACCAATACGCAAAGTGGCAAGCCACTTGTCTGTTTCTGGGGGAAACAAAAAATGCATCAACCCTTCCGACCATCTTCGCAGCAAGGCCACAACGGCAGATTTCAAATCGGATGATTCAACCACAGATTAAAGGGATGACGGAACTAAATGGGCTAAAGCAAAACGCATTGATGGGGATACGAAGGGCCGGCCTATCACACATGTCTATCTCGCATTTCTTCGCCGTTCGGCATCGGATAACATCATGTTTGTTTCTTTAATCCGTCCTGCTACGCAATCGTTGACCTCTCTATTGCTTCTCCTCGCGCGAGCTAAAATCGTAGCTGAACAAGGGCTGGAACGTTTCACCTCTCCCATGCTCTAAGTCACCGATGTCAGGCGGGCTAACTGCCCCGAACGTCGCCCGAATTTTCTTCACGTCAGGTCGATCTCGCCACACCGACAGCGCGAGCATTTTGATCACTACTTCGCGTATTGGCTCGTAACGCTGGTCGGCCAATCGGTCTAACAAACTGTCTAGCCGCAGTGCGGCTGCTTTCCCGCTCACGTGCGGCGATTCATATTCTACTCGTCCATCCTCGTGATAAAGCTCAAAAGTTAGTCGGTGATAACCCGGAATATTCGGTGCAAAGAAACTGTATCCAGCCTGGATGCCTGCCGCATGCAAATAAAGGGCGATACTTCTGCGGATGGTACTGTGCGCGCCTGCCTGTTTCCCGAGGAGCCACGCCGCAACCAGTTCAGCATTGCGCGCGTACTTGTCGAGCGCAGGCGGCAACATGGTAGAGCCTTCTGCAACAAGCGAGAAGACGCCGCCCAAGCAAACTGCCACTATCAGAAAGAAATGTACGATGAACCAGGCCGCGTGAATGCGCTTGGAGGCCATCCGAAGGATGCTAAGCCTATTTTGGGGTTTCTGCGATCATTTTCAGACTGTTCCGTAAGAACGCATAAGTGACGCCGCTCATCGCCGTAAGGCCCTCCTCTCCGACTCTAATCATTGAATCAATACGTCTGTGTTTGGGTGTGCGATGCTAGGGATTTGAATATTGGTGCAATTCTCGCTAAGCACGCAACATCACGTCTCTGTAAAGGAGATTTGCACTACTAATTGTGTTTTGGCCTCAAAGCTGTGCAGCCAAGGCTGTACACAACTCGGCCAGACCCGACAATCTCGGATCTGGCCAAATCTATTCGTTAGTTAAACAGCGAGGTTTAGAGTGTCGCTGCCACCAACCTTAGGTTTTCGGTCGCGGCCTTGCTTTCGCCAGTCCCCGGCAGAACCATCTCGACGCAGTACATCCGATTCAGTCTCTGGTCGGCGTAAAACAAAGTTGCTCTATCGGTCTGAATACTCTTCAGTGAACGAGCCGCCGAGTTTTGGTTCTGCATGGGCGCATGCATTGCGATGGCACTAAGGCCGATAACAGCCACAGTAACCAGCATTGCTGCGACCAAGCGCTTGGTGATGTCAGCTTGGAGGTCTTTCATACGCGGCCGGTTACACGAGAAGTGAAGGAGTGTCAACTAGAAAACTGAAAAAGTTTTTACACTGGCATCTAAAGTAGCGCAGGTCAAGTTGGGTTGGATCCGCAAGATGTGTAGGATTTTTCCCTAAGTAAGAGAGTACGAGGAGGTTGATAATGGCTTTCGCTGACGGTCAAATCGAAGAGGAATGGGTCGTCCGTCGACACGGCAAGATGTGTAGGATTTTTCCCTAAGGGATAAGTGAAGCCGTTACGCCTCGATCAGGGACTACGAGGAGGTGGGTGACGCCTTCACCGAGGTGACGACGGCGCATTAACCACGGGGCAGAACTTTTCAGAAGAGAACAAACGAAACAAGAATCAGGCGGGTATGAAATCTGGACACTTCATTCCCTTCGTTCATTCCTATTAGTTCTCGCTTGTGGAGAAACAATGCCGAAAGTGCAGCCGTCTTCAGATGGGTCGGAGCAAAACTGCGCTCCAAACGACCGCCCGTGAACTGTTACTTCGGTGCGAGCGAAGCGACGATCGCTTCAAAACGAGGATCACCGCGCAATGGATCCCAAAGCGGGTTGAGCCGTAGGTGGCCGTAGGTAACGTGGCTTCCTGGCAGGTTGGCAGCTTCCTGCAACCGCTCGATTGCGTGGTCCTTGTCCCCGGTCCACGCATAGATAACGGCCAGATATTGAATCAACATCGCACCCTCGAGCGCATTCTTGCCAACCGGCATCAACTCGACAGCGCGCTTGCCCTCGCGAATCGCATCCTGCCTATTACCGAGCGTTGCATCGAGTACACCGAGAACGCAAAGTGCTTCTGGATAGTCAGGCTGTTCGCGCACGATTTGCGCGATTTGCTCCCGCGCTTTCATGAAAGCCGTGCGAGCTGCCGCTTCGTCGCCACTCAGCCGAGCAGCAAGACCTTCGCACCAGCTATTAGGGAAAGGTATGTTTTCGTCGTAGCAGCCATCAGCAGGCATTGCCGCCAGCGCGCGCTTAACCTCGACCGGGTCGCGCTCGCGTAGGGCCATGTAAAGCCAGTGATCAACAAGAACCGGGGCAGCGCTTGGATCCTCTGACAAAATTGTCTGAATCGCGGAATGTAGGGGTTTTGTGTTTGCTTGCTCTTGAACATCGACCCAAGCTCGACGGACTCGGCTAGGAACGTCTTTAGGCGCTATCGTCAGCGCGCGGTCCAAAGTAGCGGCCATCTCCTTGTATCGGCGTAAGCATTCGTAAGTAAGAGAGATTTGTTGAAGTATGGAAAAGTTCCGCGGATCCAATTCGAGTGCGCGGTTCATTTCCTCCAACGATTTGTCCCATTGTCCCTGTCGTCGATCGATGTAGCCCGCCAGAAGAGGAATTCGCGATTCGTTTGGCAACGTCCTCCTGGCAGCTGCCAATTCCTCTCGTGCCCGATCGTAATCTCGATACGCCCAGTAAAGGTGCTGAGCGAAAGCCAGATGTGCTTCGCCGCTTTCCGGCCGGAGGCGACGAATCGATTGAATTGCTGCCTCGGCCAATTTGAGCCGCGATTCCGTGTGATCAAAGCCAAAGAAATAAATTCGGTCGTGCGCACCAGCAAGCTCGCCATACGCCAGGAAGAACAATGGGTCGCGGCCGACGGCCTGATCGAGTAGTTGGACGGCTTGGAACAAATCCTCCTTCGCGCGCATGCTAAAAGAGATTCCGTTGATCAGGTCCTTAGCTCGCAGGTACGCATCATATGCGAGGAGATCTGTGGTCGGCGGTTCCTGGATAGCGGCTTTCTCAGCAGATGAGACTTCCGTTCCAAGCTGATCCGCAACTTTCTGCGCAATCTCGCTCTGGAGCGCGAACACATCGCTCAAATCCCGATCATATTCCTGTGCCCACACGTGAGCGTCCGTGCGCGTATCAATCAACTGCGCATTTAGATGGATTCTGCCCGCTTCTCTGCGAACGCTTCCCTCAAGCACGTACGCGACGCTTAAGGCACGACCAATTTCCTGCGTATTCCGCGCACCGCGAAACTTTGCCACGCTATTGTGGCTGATTACTTTTAGGTTAGCCACCTTCGCCAACTTGGTAGAAACACCGTCATAAACACCGTCGGCAAAAAATGCGTTGTCTTTATCAGAACTTAGACTTTCAAAGGGCAGAACGGCAATGCCGCTAGCGGCTGGCGGGCCGGCCATTTCACCCTTCCAGATCATCACGCCAACTGCTGACCCTAACGCCAGCAGAAGAGCGGCCATTCCGGCAATAACTGGATTCCGCCGCGTCCAACGCCACGCGCGCGCAGGCGGTGAAACCGGACGCGCGACAATGTGGCGGCCTTCGAGCCAACGTTCGAGGTCTTCGGCGAGAGCGCCCGCAGAGCAATATCGCGCATTTGGTTCTCGCTCCAGACATTTCGCACAGATCGTTTCCAAATCCCGATCCAGCGATGGCACTAGCGTACGCAGCTTCGGTGCCGGTTTCTCGCTGGCTTGCTGGATCACCTTAAGCGCGTGCTCACCCAAAAATGGCGGACGACCCGTGAGCAGATCGAACAAAATCGCACCAAGGCTGTAAACATCCCCTGCCGGACCAAGTTTGCTCGACGATCCGTTCACCTGCTCAGGCGCAATATAGCCGGGCGTGCCAAAAATAGTGAGAGTGCGCGTTAGGTGACTGCTAGTGTCGAGCCATTTGGCGAGGCCGAAGTCGCTCACCAGCGGTTCGCCTCGTCCATCCAGCAAAATGTTCCCCGGTTTTAAATCCCGATGCAGGATACCCTGCCCATGCGCGTATTGCACCGCACGCGCCACCTTCGCCATCAACGCCACAGCGCGTCGAGGCTCGTTCCGCAATGTCGGAGCCGCATCCAGCAAACTCCCCCCACC
>DATBEX010000008.1:0-8391 GCA_036558805.1 Candidatus Udaeobacter sp. | reverse complement strand
CGCCGATCATCCTGTGGCAGTGCTGACAAAATTCCTTCAAGCATCCAGGCGCGGCTGAGATTGAGCCCATCGAGATGTGCAAGCTTCGGATCGCTCGGATCAGGAGAGACAACCGGTTTCAGCCAATCACCGCTTGCCGCGGCGGGGCTATGCGAAGGCGGGTTCCCCGTCATTGGTATTTGCGGCATGAAATCAGCGAGCCACTTTGCGAATTCAGCCTGCGTTAAGACGCGCCGCATCACATCTGCTTCGCCGAGGCACGGCGATAGAAAATCTTCACCTGAAGGTTCGTAATTCAACGGACAATCCTTATCAGCAAGGAAAAACTTTCTCGCCGCATCCGAAACCAGCCTGGCAAAGGAATCGTTCTGGGTGGACCGCGCGTAGTCCAGCATCAGGCCGAGTCCAAATGCCGTTTGGTCGTGTTCGCCAATCCGCACCGGATGCGAAAGTTTCGGGAGCCACGCCTTCAATCGCTCGATTGCTATATCTTCGAGTGGACGCAGATTGGCTGACATCTCTCGCGCCTGATCGTCGTCCCATTCGCGCAGCTCTGCGCACAGTTGCAACAGCCACGACAATCCGTAAGGCCGTTCGAAACTGGCCCGGCCCTCTCCCCGAAGATATGCAGCTTCCTGCTTCAGATTTTCTGCGCTAAGACTTTTTCGCAGCGCCTCCCGCGCCTGTGCGGCAAACGAAGCATTTGGAAACGTGCGCAACAGTCTGGCAAGCAGCCAATGCCCGTGCACTGACGAATGCCAGTCGTAACATCCGCTGAACGCGGGAGTGAGCTTGCGCGGCGGCGCGACGTCGGCATCGCTATTCAGCACATGACTGATTTTGTTCGGGTATTCCTTTGCAACGCATGCCAGCGCCAGCTTCGCGAACCTTTCCGCAGCTTTCGCGTCGAATTGCGGAGGAGTACTTTCAGCGGCGGCTCTCGCCACGTCCAGCAACCGAACAAACAGAATCACAACCCCAACGACCTTGTTCATCGATTCGGACGTTGCCCGTAGAGCAAGAATGGAACAACTGCGGAGAAAAAGTGAGGGTTACAGGAAAGCCGCGTCTGCCAGCACACCAATGTGAAACCCATTCTGGTCTTCGTAGCCTTCGGGGGCTCGGAGCAGTCCTCCCGCCAACAGGGATAAAGCGAAAACGCTGACGCAGGCGCTAGCCAGCACCCCGAGATGCATCGCCAGGTCGTACTCTATGCCCGCAGCGCTTAGCCAAAGCAAAATCAGAATCGTAAAGGCGACCACGGATTTCGCGCTTTTCATAGCTTCCGGCGTCAAGGAGTTTTCTATTTTCTAACCAATAACGCTCGTAACTCATTGTAGCGGTTGATTTTTATTTTGAAAACATTTTTTTGAAACGGCTGCGACACCGAACCTACGGTTTTGCTTCGTATAAACTATTAAAAGGATTTTCGAGCGGCACACGACGGACACTGCTAAACCCGGCCTTCTCGCAAAGCTCGCGGACTTTCGCTTCGTGAAACCCGAGCGTGCCGAGTCCTGCGCCATGGTTCGCCAGCGACGTGGTCATGCAATAAAAAATACTTACACCATGAAACATCGCGCCGAGCGGGTTCTTGTTCTTCTCGAGCTCGTCTGAACAATTGATGTCGAGACAAACATAAACGCCGCCGGGCCGAAGCGCGCGTCGAATCGATTGCAACAACTGAAGAGGATCGACTGCATCGTGCACCACGTCGAACGTCGTGATCACATCAAATTGCGCCGGCATTCCCTTCGAGACGTCGCGTTCTTCGAAACGCACCCGCTCTGACACGCCAGCTTCGCGCGCGTTCGCCGTAGCGCGGGCAACGGTCGGACCAAAGTTGTCGTAGCCTACGTAACGCGACCGCGGAAACGCTTGTGCGAGTTTGATGATACCGCGGCCTCGTCCGCATCCCACGTCAGCAACGTCACAACCGCGTTCGAGGTGCGCCTTCACGTCAGGCATTGCAGGGATCCATTGTTGCAACAGCAAATTCTCAAACCACGTGGAGCTGAATCGTTCCAGACCGTCCCACATCATGTCGCCGTACTGCGATTGAGAAACGCCACCGCCATTTCGAAACGAGGTCAGAACGGTGTCGAATACGTTGGTGAATGCAGGCAGCATCTGATACATACCGCCCACAAAAAACGGCCCGTTCTCCTGAGCCAGAACAGAAGCGTGTTCGGCTGGAAGATTAAAGCGCTTTGTTCGTCCGTCGTAACTCAGGTAACCGGCCGTGGCCATTCCGCCCAGCCACTCCCGCAAATATCGCTCGTTCAATTTCGTCCGCGACGCGAGCTCAGCTGATGTAGCCGGTCCCTGCTCCGCCAGGTTCTTGAATAACCCCAGGCGATCGCCAACCGCCCCGAGTAGCGTCGTCATTGTGCCGCTGATTTGCTCGACGACTTTTCCAACGAACTCTTCCTGACGCGCAGCATCAATAACTCCAACTTCAGCCATATGTACCTCCTGAGAAAATGAAAGGTTTCAGTCTACGGCTGACTTCGTGCGCCGCAAGATCGCGTCGGTTTCTGTCCGCGCGAACTCCGTAAACGAAAAATCGCGGCAACTAATCGCGGTTGCATCGCGTCTCGAGCGCGCGGAAAAGTGACAAATGCACAATTGCTTTCATTCGCATGTAAGATCGACAACTGTTCGATGGAGATTCTGGGTAATCATCCTGGCACTAACGCCCATCGCAGCTATCTCTGTCGTCGCGCAAAAGTCATCCATGCAAAATTCGAACCTTCGCGATAACCCGCTTCTGACCGAAAGCCCGCTCCCTTATCACTACCCGCAGTTCGACAAGATCAGGAACGAGCATTTTGCTCCGGCGATCGAAGCCGGCATGCGCGAGCAGTTGAAGGAGATTGAGCCGATCGCGGACAATTCCGGGAAACCGACTTTCGAGAACACCATTGTCGCGCTCGAGCGCACGGGACGCCTGTTCGATCGCGCAGAGAGCACGTTTTCAAATCTCAACGCGTGCAATACGAATCCGGAAATGCAGAAAATAGAGGAGGAAATGGCGCCAAAGCTTTCCGCGCACCGCGATGCGATCCATCTTAATGGCAAGCTTTTCGCGCGAATCCAGGAGCTGTACGATCATCGCGATCAGCTCGGGCTCGATCCGGAATCAGCGTATTTGCTCGAGCGTTATTACAAGGATTTTGTCCGCGCCGGCGCGAAACTTTCCCAACCCGACAAGGAAAGATTGAAAAAGATCAACGCCGAGCTGGCGACGTTGCAGACGCAGTTTGAGCAAAATATTTTGAAGGAGAAGAACGCGTCCTCGGTCGTAGTCGACCGCAAGGAAGATCTGGCCGGTCTTTCCGATCATCAAATCGCCAGCGTTACGAACGCCGCCAAAGCCGAGCACAAGGAAGGCAAATTCGTCGTCCAAATGCAGAACACCACCGGACAGCCGCTACTTGGCTCTCTGCAAGATCGACAACTACGCGAACGGATCATGCGCGCTTCAATGTCGCGGAACAGCAAAGGAAGCGAGTTCGATACGCGCAACACCGTTTTGCGGACCGCGCAATTGCGCGCTGAAAAAGCGAAGTTGCTCGGCTATCCAAATTGGGCCGCGTATCAACTCGAAGACCAGACCGCGCATGACGTTCCGACCGTGAACAAACTTCTGGCTGATCTTGCCCCTGCTGCCGTCGCCAATGCGAAGCGCGAAGCGGCCGATATGCAGAAGATCGTCGATCAGGAGAAAGGCGGGTTCCAACTTGCTTCGTGGGACTGGGACTTTTATTCGGAAAAGGTCCGGAAAGCGAAATACAACTTCGACGAGTCTGAGTTGCGTCCCTATTACGAGCTAAATCACGTGCTCATCGACGGCGTTTTTTTCGCCGCGGAAAAGCTTTATGGAATCACCTTCAAGGAACGCCACGATTTGCCTGTCTACCTGCCGGACGTCCGTGTTTTTGAAGTTTACGATCGCGACGGAGCACCACTGGCGATTTTCATCGCCGATTATTATGCGCGTCCTTCAAAACGCGGAGGCGCATGGATGAATTCCTACGTCAAGCAAAGCGATTTGTTCGGCACCAAGCCTGTGGTGGCGAATCATCTCAACATTCCGAAACCGCCGCCAGGCGAGCCAACGTTGCTCACTCACGATGAAGTCCGCACGGCGTTCCATGAGTTCGGGCACGCGCTGCACGGAATGTTTTCGAACGTGAAATATCCGCGATTCAGTGGCACCAGCGTGCCCCGCGATTTCGTCGAATATCCGTCGCAAGTGAACGAGATGTGGCAGGACTGGCCGGAAATCCTCAAGAATTACGCCAAACATTACAAAACCGGCGAACCGATGCCGCAGGCTTTGCTCGACAAGGTGATGGCTGCAGAAAAGTTCAACCAGGGCTTCAAAACAACCGAATATGTCTCGGCGACGCTCCTCGATCAGGCGTGGCATCAACTGAATCCCTCCGACATTCCGAAAGACGCGGTCACGTTCGAAACGGAAGCGTTGCACAAGGCCGGAGTCGATTTTGCACCGGTGCCGCCGCGTTACCGCAGTTTTTATTTTTCGCACACCTTCGCCGGCGGTTACTCGGCCGGTTACTATTCCTATATCTGGAGCGAGGTGCTCGACGCGGATACGGTCGAGTGGATCAAGCAACATGGCGGATTGAAACGCGAGAACGGCGATCGTTTTCGCGCCACACTTCTCTCGCGCGGAGGTTCGGCCGACGCACTCGACCTATTCAAGAATTTCGTTGGCCGGGATCCCTACATCGAGCCGTTGCTAAAGCGGCGCGGGCTGGACCGTGCGCAGAGTGAGAATTGAACGGTGTCCGGCCGACAGGAAGCGCGGAGTGATCCTGAAGTCGCGATCCTGCATTTGCCAAATTGGCGTTAGCTTGCAAACCGGACACGGCGAATCTCGAAATCGGGCCCCGGGAGAGAGAGTATCCCTCGACCTGAGCCTTAGAAGGAGTTAAAGAAAAGCTGGCTTAGCGGTCGCGCGATCGTGACACTTCCAAATACTGCCACGAGCGAAAAAATCGCTGTGAAAATCGGTTGACTATACCACGTGGCGAATACGCCATCGCCAATATCCTGTAATTTCTCTTTTTCGCCCGACTCAATTCCGCGTTGTGCCAGCACGATTTTCTTCAGTCCTGCCCCTTCCAACCACAAGATGAGCGAGGCGCCCACCAAAACGATGGCGCCACCCGCGAACGTTATTACCAGGCTCGCTGTAGGCACCCAGTTATCGAAAATGGAAAGTCGGGAAAGGATAATCAGGATAAGTACCGTCAGCGGATAAAGCAGCGTTTTCCCAATGATCGTCGTTAGGGTGCTGAGGGCGGAAAGCATCTCCGTTGCATTTATCTGATTTTCATCCGGTGCTGAGGAGTACAGCAAACGGAGTTGTCGCAACAGCCTGAGTGCTGAGACGTGAAGCTCGAGACAAAAGATGAGGTGAATGATGTAAAGCGCGACTCCGAGCGCGAGTACAATCTTTTCAAGTAACAGGGGCAGCCCGCTGCGGGCGGGAACATTCGGCGGCCACTTTGCAAAAAGCACGAAAGAAAAAGCCAGATAGGCCAAAGACGCTATGAAGATTCGCCATTTCCTCCCATTCGCCGCAAACAATTTCTCAAAGAACTCATCGCGGCTTACGTGGCCGGATGGTCCCAACAAGCCCCACATCCATTTTCGCCAGCGAAACTTCACATTTTCCGGCAGCGCGTTTTTCAGATTGTCTTCTTGCGGACTGCCGTAAACGACGAATGAACGGGAAGCGAGAGAAAGAAGCACAACGGCCACCAGGAATGCTAGCAAACGAATCATTACGGTCGGCCAGATACTAATCCCCAGACTTAGTGGTTCGCCCAATAGCAAGTCCGACCTGGCATTGGTTAACTTGAACAAGAGAAACACCAGACCACAACCGGCGAGGGTTGCTTCCCCGTAAACCACACACCGCGCCCACTTTTTCATCGCTCCCGCTGGCTTGTTTGCTAGGTCCCGCGTCGTCACTGCCCACAAGATCAGGAAAGCATTTAAGAGTGCGGGAATGAAAATGAGAGCGTTGAACCACGGCTGCGCCAACCACCACAGCGGCCAAGAAAGCCCCCCGGCATCGGTGAGATCGACTCGTTTCCCCGCCCCAATTTCAAAAATGTGGGCGCGGCCCGCTGGTTTATCGTTGCGGTGCCGCAGAATATGTTGAACCTCCTTTACCAATACTGTCTGGTAGCTGTCGCGCATTGGCGGAAGTTTCCATTGCGGGCTGACGAGATTGCCCGCCTTCTGCGCTAGGATATTCACGTCGTCCCGTGCAACATCGAGTACGTGATCTCTGCTTTCTTTGACGTCGAGATCGTCGGCGCTGGCTACCACGAGGTTGCGCGTGAATGGTTGCATGTCGCGCTCGAGGTAAAGAGCATCCAAATCAGTGGTAAAGAAGACCGCCGAAGGGAGTGCGGGGCGGACCGCCTGAAGGACTAACATCTTGTCATAAATGTCACTACCCAAGACCCCAACCGCGACCACGTTCTCCCCCTGCCGGTTCCGTCGTGCTTTTAAATCAAGAGCTGCGCGTCGTAGATAATCGAACTGAGATGTGCCAAAACTCGTCTCGGAGACTGCCCTCCCTTGGAGGAGAGAAGTCGCAACGTCCGGAGACTTGGAATCGCTTGGGTTCGCGGGCGCTCGTGCTTCTTCCGGACCGCCATCGAGTGCTTGTAAATATGTATACACCTCGACGTTGGACATCGCGTTTGCCTGCTGTAATTGCTTTTTGAGTTCGTCCACGATGGCTTTGCTGTAGATTGTATCCGACTCGGTGAACACAACCACGCGCGGCGCTTTGCACGGATCATTCAACGCCGGGATCCGCAAACAGAGTTCCCTAAAGAGAGACTCAACCAATTTGTCGTCCGTCGTGATTTTCTGGAGCGACGCCCAAAGCTCCGGATGGGGAGGCGGACTTGGCAAACGTTCCAAACGAACAGTTGCGCGCAGAAAAGCGGTGTTTTTGGGGGGAGGTGTGCCTGCAGCGCTCAAGTTATAAAGGTCTTGACTGGTACCGTGATGCAGAAATCGAACGGGGCCCTCCGCTATGACGTGGTCTTGGTTGTCGATCTCGTTCGTGATTTCGTCTGTGATTTTTCCGAGTTCCGGTTCATCAATCGGTAGGTTAATTGATTGCTTGGTCGTCCAGATAACACACACGTATTTGGAATTCTTCTTTTCATCTTGCGTTCGGAACGTTTCAAACCGTCCGGGCCGCGATCGCAACGAGTGCAGACTCGATGCGTGCAAAGGTCGATACCCTTCCGCCAGGATCGCAGACACAATCGCGTACCGGATGCGGAGCCTACGCTCTTTTGCGTCGGGCCAACGCCCCGCATCGAGGATATTCCATAGAAAGATACAGCTCGCACGCTTAGAAGTCGGCGTTGGTGAGGGAAAGGGCGACGAGCCTTCCGACGAGGCCTCTTCCGCGGGCGGCCTAACTTGCAGCGGGTCGTCCCACAGGCGCGCGAACGTGTCTGTTTTTGCGTCGGTTTTTGGGGACGCCTGCGTGTTCGTCCTGCCCGGAGGCCGCACGCTATGCAATTCTCCCTCTTGCGTAAGCAAGCCGACGATAACAATTACGACGCCGATAAGCTGGGAGCCGAACACGACTAGCCTGTTTGCATCTTGGGCTATCGGGGGGCCACTCATACCTTTGGAGCAACTACAGACGTATTTTGTGGAAATTGACTAATTGCTCTGACGACTCTTATAGCGTGAATTCGCACCGACGGGCAAGCCCAATCCGACGATGTTTTGCGGAGCCCAACAAACAACGATTAACCTCGGCTACCTCGTCCGGAATTCGATGTACAGCGTTCGCAGTTTCTTTCATCCTCCCCTCGCCACTTGGTGTTTTCGCATGTGCCCCTTGATCTCCAGCTCTGACTCAATTGCCGGTGGAATCAGTCCGCAATTTTGTTAGTGTTATAATTTGTGAGCGAACGACCTGACACCACAGCGCAAACCGGCGCGCCAAACAGCGAAAGAGCCGATTTACGGCCTGAAAACATTCAGGATGCCGTAATTCGTCTGGCCGGAAATTCGCAGGACGGAATTCAAACCGCCGGCGCCTTTCTCGCACGACTGGCTGGACGCAGCGAACACGACGTCATGACGTACATGACAATTCCCGCCACGATCTCCGGTGGCCCATCCATTTTTCAGGTGCGCATCGGATCCGGCGAAGTGTTGTCGGCCGGTGACGAGGCCGATTTTCTCGTCGCGTTTTATCAACACAGTTACCAGGACCATATCCATTTTCTGCGTGAAGGCGGCGTCCTGCTTTACGATTCCGATAACGTCGAGCCGAACCTCGACGATAAGCGGTTCGTTTACGTC
>DATBEX010000007.1:0-14497 GCA_036558805.1 Candidatus Udaeobacter sp. | reverse complement strand
GCGGCGCCCATGTCCTGGATGCCAGCGACGGCGTCATGACCAAGAAGCTCAAGGCATGCCTCAAGCAAAAGTTTCTCCTTGAATGGATCGCCGACTTGAACCGCCGGACGGTCTTCGCGCGATTGCTCAGTCAATTCGCGCGAAGCGAACGATGCCCCGGCCAGGCCGTCACGTCCGGTCTCCGCGCCGACATAAAAGACCGGGTTGCCGATCCCGCTCGCCGTGCCGCGCGCTAGTTGCTCGTGACGCAACACGCCCAGACAAAAAACATTTACGAGGGGATTACCTTCGAAGCTTTCATCAAAATAGATTTCGCCGCCGATTGTAGGAATCCCAATGCAATTTCCGTAATGCGCGATCCCTGAAACGACGCCGGTGAACAGCCGTCGATTGGCGGACAGCTTTGCATTCGAAATTTTAGATTTCGAACTCGGCGTGATCGGTCCAAAGCGCAGGGAATTCAGACAAAACTCCGGGCGCGCGCCCATCGTAAAGATATCGCGGATAATCCCGCCGACACCGGTGGCGGCGCCCTGAAATGGTTCAATCGCGCTGGGATGATTGTGACTCTCCATCTTGAACGCAATCGCCCAACCATCGCCAATATCGACGACACCTGCGTTTTCTTCGCCCGCTTTTACCAGAATGCCCGGCCCCATGGTCGGAAATTTCTTCAGTTCCTTCCTCGAATTCTTATAGGAGCAGTGCTCGCTCCACATGACGGAGAAAATTCCCAATTCGGTGAAATTTGGCTCGCGGCCGAGGATTTTTTTGATGCGCTCGAATTCTTCCGGAGTGAGTCCGTGTTGTTTGACGAGTTCTGGGGTGACTGCTGGATCGGCAGTCGGCATCTGGCTGGTCATCGACAGATTCACGTTAGCGAATCTGCAATGCCGCTCAATCAGTCAAATGAGATTTTTCATCAAGTGGCAACATCTTGAAAAACGTCCGCCAAGTCTTCGAACTACGAACTCTGGGTAACAACAAGAGGGAGGCACTATGGTCAACAAAACAATTATCGCTCTCGCCTGCGGGCTTATTGCGTCGCCGGTGTTTGCACAAATTACAGTGGAGCGTGGAAGATACTATCGAACAGCGCCTGCAATAACTACCTCACAGGGGGTAATAGTTACAGCACCTATTATAGACGCCCAAGAAGGCAGCGCGGCCGCTTATCAGCCAGCTGGAACGCTGGTCGTTCGCACGGATAGCGGGAACCCGCAGCGATTTGACGCATTCGGACCGGGGCTTGTCTACGATAAGTTTGGCCGGTCCGTACGCGGCCCGATTAAACCCGGTGCGCGGGTGGTAGTATTTTATGCCAGCAACGGCTACACCCGCCTGGTTGATCACATCATGGTGTTAGATTGACGGAGGCATGCGCTCTTCGAATACGGAGGGCTCCCAACCATCCAAGAGAGAAATGGCAGGCATAGTCCAGGGCCGCCTGTCGACCCGCCGAGCATGAGGCTCTGGGGAAACCATCAAAACAAACAAGGGAGGTACATATGAAAAGAACAATAATTGCTCTCGGCTGCGCATTGGTCGCGCCGCTGGCGTTCGCGCAGACGAGCACAACGACAACAGAGACAACAACAGAACCAGCAACGACAACACAGACAACAAGTACAACCTACACGGCCGGCACTGTAACCACGTATGAGCCCGGCAAGACTGTTGTAGTACGCGGTGAGCAGGGACCTGTCAGTTTTGCTTTGGGCACAGCAGCACGAGTCGTCAACGGTGCGGGCAAAATCGTAACCGCTCCACTGCGGGCTGGGCAGAAAGTGCGCGTTTATTACACTGGCCCGACCGAGCGTCGTACAGTGGAGCGCGTGGTTGTTGAAGACTAAGGGTTAATTAGTTAGGAATTCAAAGCCGCAGGATCGAAATGATCCTGCGGCTTTTTATTTTCTAGTACTGACGCAGATTGTCGCCGTGGATTTGGGAACGATCGCAAATGTGGCAACAGCGATGACCGTGCTCGTCGGTGTTGTGTTTGGTCTTGTCGAAATGCGCCGGGCGCGACGCGATCGCGAAGAGCGCGCCGCTTTCTCGGCCGTCCAAGCGTTGATGACGCCGGAATGGATGAGTTCGTCGATGATCGTCCATTCCATTCCGAAAGGGACAACCGCTGAACAACTCGAGAAGGATCCCCGCATCCTCGAAGCGTGTCTGAAGATTGCGACCATCATGGAGGGAATCGGCTATTCGGTTTATGCACGGATCGTGCCGCTCTCTGTCGCGGCTGATTTGATCGGCGGGACCGCGCGGATCGCGTGGCAAAACTTTCGACCGTTTGTCGAGTTGGAGCGTACGCGGGCCGGAACGCAAAAAAGTTGGGAATGGTTTCAATGGCTGGTGGAACAACTTGAACGCCATAGTGTGACCAAGACGAATTTGAAAGTTGGCGCACAAACCGTTTACCGCGATTGGCAGCCGTAATTTGCGTTTGGAGTGCAAATCGCAGAACGTCATTGGATGGCATTCGACCTGAAGGAAATTATCGCAGCGCGGCTTGGTGAGAATTACCAGCTTCACGAGCGACACGTAAACCCGACGCTGGTTCAGGCGCAGCGAGTGATCGGCTTCGACAAGGTCTATGCGCGAGCAGAGGGCGCGTACTTGTATGACATGGATAATCAGCCGTACTTGGATTTTCTAAGCGGCTACAGCGTTTTCAATATTGGGCGGAATCATCCGGTGGTGAAACAAGCGATTCGCGATGTCCTTGACCTGGATCTGCCAAACATGGTGCAGATGGATTGCTCGCTTTTGAGCGGGCTACTCGCTGAGGCGCTAACGAAACGGACGCCGTCGCATTTGAACGCAGTATTCTTCTGCAACTCTGGGACCGAAGCGATGGAAGGCGCGTTGAAGTTTGCGCGCGCCGCTACGGGAAGAAGGCGAGCGGTTTCGCTCGCAAGCGCGTTTCACGGTCTAAGTCTCGGTTCGCTATCGTTGATGGGGTGTGAAAGTTTCACCGAAGGTTTTGGACCTTTGATAGAGGGATTTGATGCTCGTGTCCCACTCGATGATATCGAAGCGCTGGATCGGCAGTTGCGTTCACGCGATGTGGCTGCGTTCGTAATTGAGACCGTCCAGGGAAAAGGCTGTCAAACTCCAAGGACTGATTTCCTTGTTCGCGCACAGGAACTCTGCCGCAAATACGGCACACTTCTTATTTCTGATGAAGTGCAGACTGGACTTGGTCGCACCGGAAAAATGTTTGGATTCCAGCATTGGAATCTGCAGCCTGACATTATCACGCTCGCAAAAACGTTAAGTGGCGGCTACGTGCCGTGCGGCGCAATCATGACGCGTCGCGAGATTTATCAGAAAACATTCAGCCGAATGGATCGTTGCGTGGTTCACTCGACGACATTTGGCCGGAATAACCTCGCGATGGCATGCGGATTGGCAGCGTTGGAAGTAATCGACAATGAGAAGTTAGTTGAAAACTCCGCGAAAATGGGCGCGCTGTTAATGGAAAAAGTGGACGCGCTACGGGCAAAACATTCTTTTATCAAAGAAGTGCGGGGCAGGGGACTCATGATAGGGATTGAATTTCATGAGCCGCAGGAATTCAAACTGAAGATGGCGTGGAAGCTGTTACACAAGATCGACAAGGTGCTGTTCGCGCAGATGATCGTGACTCAAGTGCTGAGCAAACATCGTATTCTCACTCAGGTCGCCGGACACGCGATGGATGTGATGAAAATTCTTCCGCCGCTCGTCATCGGCCAAAAGGAAGTCGACATGTTCGTTAACGCTCTTGACGACGTGCTTACAGAATGCCGCAAATTCCCCGGTCCAATGTGGGAGCTTGGGAATAATTTCGTCAAAGCTGCGCTTGGCTCGAGGCGCACGGTCGAAGCGCGGCCGGTGTCGACCGGAACGAATGCTTGACACAATCTGCAGCCTCATTAGGCAGCGCATGAGATTCGCATGATGAAGACGGCTGCCACGTTGCTGGCCTTCGGTCTTGCGTTGTATCTCTATTCATCGCGGAACCGGTTGATGAGCTGGCACCGCAAGCCGAGCGAGTGCGACAACTGACCCACGCACTCAGGTGGTGCTTCTCAGTCGACTTCGTTTCACTTTTTCGGCAGCCACAAAACTGAGCGAGAAGTGCGACCGAGCCCGATATCTGGACGGCTTTGCCAGCGCCAATCAGATTTTCGATTGTCGATCGTTCGTTCAGGCGTACGTTCTGGAAAGAAAGAGAAAACGTTATGAGTACTGCTGTTGCTGAACAGAAAACAAGTGGAATCGAACTGAATCAACTCGACCAACTAAAGAAGTTCACCAAAGTCGTCGCCGACACGGCCGACTTTGAGTCGATGAAGGAATTCAAGCCGCAGGACGCGACCACAAACCCAAGTCTCGTATATGCTGCCACGCAGAAAAAAGAGTATTCCCATTTACTAGAGGAAGTGCTGACCGAACGGAAGAAATCCGGTCTAAGCGGACACGAGCAGATCGAAGACATCTGCGATCATCTACTGGTTCAATTCGGTTGCGACATTCTTCAAATCGTGCCGGGGCGCGTTTCAACTGAGACAGATGCGCGGCTGTCGTTCAATGTCGAGGGTTCTATCACAAAGGCGAGGCGACTGATCCAGCTTTACGAAGAGCGCAAGATCTCGCGCGAACGCGTGTTGATCAAAATCGCCTCTACTTGGGAAGGGTTAAATGCTGCAGAGCAGCTGCAAAAAGAGGGGATCCGCTGCAACATGACTCTGATGTTTTCGATGCCGCAGGCGGTCCGGGCCGCGGAAGTAAAAGCGCAACTCATTTCGCCATTTGTCGGGCGGATTTACGATTGGTATAAAAAGGAAATGAAGCGTGATTATACCGGAGCAGAAGATCCAGGAGTTCAATCGGTTACTGAAATTTATACGTATTACAAGAAATTCGATATTCCGACAGAAGTGATGGGCGCTAGTTTCCGTAATACCGGCCAGATCCTGGAGTTGGCAGGGTGCGACTGCCTGACAATTAGCCCCGAATTAATGGAACAGCTTTCAAAATCCACGAATGCCGTTGAGCGCAAGCTGTCCCCGGAAAAAGCAAAGACAACGAAAGTTGATAAGCTGGAGCTAGACGAGAAAAAATTCCGATGGTTGCTAAATGAGAACGCAATGGCGACGGACAAAACAGCGGAAGGTATTCGCAAATTCGCCGCCGACGTCGTGAAGCTCGAAAAATTCGTAGCGAGCAAACTGTAGTCGCGACGGATTCTTGCGGGAGCCGGATTAACGATCCAGCTGCAGCATGTTTAACGTTGTTCTGGTTCGGCCAGAGATTCCGCCAAATACAGGCAACATCGGACGGCTTTGTGTTGCGACGCGATCGACGCTGCATTTGGTTCGTCCACTTGGTTTTTCACTCGACGATCGCCAATTGAAAAGAGCAGGTCTCGACTATTGGAACGAAGTAAGCCTTAGACTGTGGGATTCGTTCGAGGCCCTGCGAGAGTCGCAGGCGCCAGATGCACGTTATTTTTTTCTAACGACAAAGAGCAAGCGCCCTTACTACGAAGTAAGATTTGGGCGCGGCGATTTTCTTGTGTTTGGTCCTGAAACAAAAGGCCTCCCGGAGAGTCTGCTTGCGGCTAATAAGGACCGCTGCATTTGCATTCCAATGCATGGCACGCGCAGCCTGAATCTTGCTACTGCTGTTGGAATTGTGTTGTTCGAGGCCGTCCGCCAACAGCAGTCCTGACCAGAAACATCGCAACCCGCCAGGGGCGCTGCGGGTTTAATCACTAAAGGAAAATAAAAGGAAAATCATGAAACGTATTGTGTTTTTGACATGTATCGGGAGCCTTGCGCTAGCGCTGACATCGTGGGGGGCTCCAAAAGGTAAAGGAGGGCACGGGTCAGCGAGAGGTGGAGGTGCGCGCAGCGCGCACGTTGTCTCACCCAGAAGTGGCGGAGGCCATTCATTTACTCGAGCAAATCGTACTCCGCGGAGTAGCCACATGACGGCAGCGAGAACTCGAACTCATGCCGCCGAACGCAGGACCGTGACTCGTAACAGAGCTGCGCTTGGGAATCACAGAAATGTTGCTCGGGCAACCACGCGGAGAACCGCCCGAACCGAGGCAGCGCGAACACGCAGTTCGCAAGCTGCGAATCGCCAGGCAAGAACCGCACAGCGAAACAGTGCGGCGTCAAATCGTGAGAGAAATTTCACACGTGCGAACGCTCAGCGAAACAATCGCGTGCAAGCGACACAAGCGCGGAACGAACGTGTAGCTCAGGCCACCAGGAACGCCGCTCGTAGAAATCTGGCGGTGAATCGGCAGAGAAATCTCACTCTGGCGCGTAACGTGTTGCATAATCGAGCAGGAAATGTCCGCGTCACGAACAATTGGCGGGACGGTCGTTTCAACAACGCGAGATATGCTGCATTTCACAATTACAACCGGACCTGGCATGATCGCGGGTGGTGGAGAGATCACCATTCGCACATCGTGTTTGTGCTGGGCGGTTGGTGGTACTGGAATACCGGCTACTGGTATCCAGCCTGGGGCTATGATCCCTACGGTTGGTATTCGTATGACGGACCCATTTATACTGGCTACGCGAATGTGACGCCCGGCCAGGTCGTTGTGAACGTCCAGGTCGCATTGCGAGACCAGGGCTATTACGCTGGATCGATCGATGGTGACATGGGGCCTCAAACACGTGCTGCGTTGGCAGCGTTTCAGTCCGACAACGGACTGGAGGTTACCTCGGCAGTTGATCAACCAACGTTGCAAACGTTGGGCGTGGCATAAACAACGACCCTATTCTGTCGAAGGCCGCATGGCGAATTAGCCATGCGGCCTTTCTTTCTGCAGCTGCGCGGCAGAAACATCAAACACTTCGCCCGAAAAGGCATCCGGAAAATGACGCTGCTACGTTGAATAAGTGAGTTGGTGCTGACTTATTGCAAAGCGCTTTTTTTGCTCAAAACATTCTGACGTTGCGGTTTAGTGTCGGCATTTCTGCTACGTGGAAAACTTGCTCGACAGACTCCTCGCCGTTGAATAAATCGCCGGAACAAAAAGTCTAACACTCCGAACTCAAAAACCTATGAGAACATTCCTTATTTTAGTTTGTAGCGTTGCACTCGCGTGTTCTGTCGGCGCTGCGCAAAATGACAATAAAGCAAAGAAACAAGCAAAGCAGAATAGACAGACTCAATCCAGACAATACGCCCGTCCCGCTCCCGCCGGCGGAGCTAAAAAGGCAACCCCGAAATACAATCGGCCGACCTCCACAGCAACATCGTATCAAAAGGCAAAAGCGCGGCAGACTGTCAATACTCGAGCTTATCAGTCGAGACCGAATGTAACGCCGGTAAAAAAGACTTCGCAGCAATTTACTACACGTAACGCGCAAGCTTCGCGATACACGACCAAGAAGACAAAACAGGGGCAACAGAGCGTTAACCGACAGGCTTATCAATCGGCCTCAAACGTGAAGAAGCCTAACAAGAGTGCTCAACAAATCGCGGCTCAGAATGCGCAGGTTCGACGAAACGCAAACTCTGCAACTTACGCCAAGAAGACAAAGCAGTGGCAAGGCAACAACGCCGCGTTTCAAAAGAATGGCAAAAAGTACAAGGCGCAGCGTTTCAATCTGGCGTCGAACACGCGTCCCACAAAATACGCGGCTGTGAAATTTCAAGAAAACCGCCGAATTAACGGGAGCCAGTACTGGCAGGGAAAGAACTATTGGGCATTCCGCAATTACAATCCGGTGTGGCACGACAGGAGTTGGTTGCGGAATCGTTACAACCGCATCGTCTTTGTGTATGGCGGCTGGTATTATTGGAATTCTGGTTGGTGGTACCCGGCATGGGGTTACGCTCCCAATTCGTACTACGCTTATGATGGTCCGATCTACGGTTACAACAGCTTGCCACCCGATCAGGTCGTGGCCAACGTCCAGGCGGCGCTGCAAGCGGACGGCTATTATCAAGGTGAGGTGGACGGGCTGCTCGGACCGCTGACACGTGACGCGATCGCGGGTTACCAACGCGACAACGGGCTTTATGAAACGGCCGCGATTGATCAACCAACACTAGAATCGTTGGGAATGTCCTAGCAACTTCCTGTTAACCAAGAAGCCGCCGGGGAGTTATTTTCAACGGCGGCTTTTTACGTACATAGGGTCGAGGTGCTCTTGTGTTCGCATAGTGTTTGCGGCAAATAAGAGCACAAACGTCGTCGATGGAAAGCGCAACTCCCCAATTACTGGCCCGCGATCTCGTCCAATCATTTCGCATGGGCTCCCGCCGGATCGAGGTCCTGCGGGGTATTTCCATGGAAGTAGCGCGCAACGAAGCAGTCTTTCTTTCCGGCTCTTCAGGTGCGGGTAAGACAACGCTTCTTTACACGCTTGCAGGTCTGGAGCGTCCCGAGTCCGGCACGGTCGAATTCGAGGGTCGAAGCCTTTACAACGGCACGTCTGCTTCGCAGGCGCGTTTTCGAAATCAGAAAATGGGTTTCGTATTTCAGGGATATTTTTTGTTGCCGGAACTGACGGCGCTGGAAAACGTCTCATTGCCGGGGATGATCGGTGGTAAATCTGCGAGGGAGCGCGCCGAAGAGAGCCTGGTGGCCGTTGGTTTGGCCGGCCGCATGCATCACCTGCCGGCGGAACTTTCTGGAGGCGAACAACAACGCGTGGCAATTGCGCGGGCATTGACAAATGATCCCGAAATCGTCTTCGCCGATGAGCCAACTGGAAATCTCGATTCCAAGACCGGGGACGCCATTATTGATCTCTTGTTGGACCTGACGCGCTCCCGAAAAAAGACTCTACTCGTAGTGACGCATGATGCCCGCCTTGCAGCGCGCGGCGATCGTCAGTTGCATATCAAAGACGGAGTTTTGCAGTAAAAGCGCTTTTGATTTTTGCGGCTTGAATTGCCCGCTTAAGCGATGGAGATTTTCTCGCCACTATGAAAACCACTGATGCGACGGTGTTAGACGAACCCAAAGTTCACAAGCCTGGTCCCGAGGCTGCAATTGAACCCGCAGTCGAAAGTCGAGCGCGTCGGACAACAGGCGTTAAGGACGCGAAGATTTATATCGACGGAAAATTCTACTCGGAAGCCAATGCGAAGATTTCGGTGTTCGATCATGGTTTGCTTTACGGGGACGGTGTCTTCGAAGGAATTCGCTTTTACAACGGGCGTGTTTTTCGACTCGAGCAGCATCTCGAAAGGCTGTGGGATTCGGCGCGTTCGATCTGTCTGGAAGTTCCAATGACAATGGAAGACATGACTGAGGCCGTTCTCGAGACAATTCGGCAAAATCATCTGCGCGACGGTTATATTCGACTGATCGTCACGCGGGGAATTGGAAATTTAGGTTTGAATCCGACACAATGTAAATCTCCGAGCGTGATCATCATCGCAGCGACGATTGCTCTTTATCACGAAGATTTTTACCGCAAAGGACTAACCATTGTCACCTGCGCTACGCGGCGCAGTAACCCGGCTGCGCTCAATCCCGCAGTCAAATCGTTGAATTATTTGAACAACGTGATGGCACGGATC
The DNA here is from genome assembly GCA_036558805.1 of Candidatus Udaeobacter sp. Taxonomy (GTDB): domain Bacteria; phylum Verrucomicrobiota; class Verrucomicrobiia; order Chthoniobacterales; family UBA10450; genus Udaeobacter. The sequence continues at coordinate 4,936 of DATBEX010000007.1, read as the reverse complement.
GAGGCAAATTTGGCAGGAGCGGATGAAGCGCTCATGTTAAATGACGCGGGGAATGTTGCTGAATGTACGGCTGACAACGTGTTTATAGTGAAACACGGGCAAATTAGCACGCCGCCAGTTACCGCGGGAGCGTTGCGAGGAATTACGCGTTCGCTGGTTTTTGAAATCGCCGCCGAACTCGGCATCAAGGTCCTGAAAACTGACATTACGCGCCACGATGTTTTTGTTGCTGACGAATGCTTCCTCACAGGCACCGCCGCAGAGATCGTCCCGGTTGTAAAGGTCGATGGACGCTCGATCGGCAACGGGAAACCGGGGCCGATCACCGCGCGCATCATCGCGCGATTTCGTCAGATGACGCGAGAAACCGGTACACCAATTCTCGCCTGAAAAAATTGAGCAAAGCCCGGTTCTGGCGCAGAAACGTCTCGGAAATATTGGGGTTGAATGTTTCCAAAATAACAAGGTCTAATTAAGCGAGATGTTGTGCGACGTTTGCAAATGCAATGATGCGACAGTCTTCCTGACGCAGATTCTCGAAGGCAAAATGCAGAAAGTGAATCTCTGCGACGCATGCTCCAAAGAGAAAGGCGTACAAGACCCCACCGGGTTCGCGTTGGCGGATTTGTTACTAGGCATAGGAGCAGCGGAAGAAATTGAAAAAGGAGCCGCGACGCAGAAATGTTCAGTGTGCGGTTTTAGTCAGGCTGATTTCAAAAAAACCGGTCGTCTCGGCTGCAGCGAATGCTACGTCACTTTCGCGGATGGCCTGGGTTCGCTCTTAAAGGCGATGCACAAGGGCACCGAACATGTCGGCAAATTTCCGGAGCGTGCGCAGCGGACAATGGCGCTTAACCATCGAATGCGGGCATTGTCTCAGAACCTGCAAAAGGCTGTGGCGGACGAGAATTACGAGACGGCCGCATCGCTGCGCGATCAAATCAAGCAACTCGAAAACGAATTGTCGAAGTCGCCATGAAGATTTCCAACGTCCTGACTACGGCCGGAGAATGGCTACGTGGCGAGGGGCCGCATCACCAAGTCGTCATTAGCAGCCGGGTGCGGCTCGCGCGCAACTTGCGTAACCGTCCCTTTCCAGGTTGGGCAAAAAAGGCGGAACGGAGTTCGATTTTGGACTTGATCCGGTCGCGCGTGGAAGCACTTCCGGAGATGCAGGAAGCGTTTGCCGAAAGCTTACAAGACCTGTCGGCGCTGGACAGACAGGTCCTCGTCGAGCGTCATTTGATCAGCCGTGAGCACGCCGCCAAGGGCGCTGGCAGCGCGGTCGTCGTGAACCGGCGGCAGACGCTTAGCATCATGATCAACGAAGAAGATCATTTGCGTATGCAATCAATTCGCTCGGGCCTCCAATTGAAACAGGCATTTAAGCTTGTTGATAAGATCGATAGCGCCCTTGAAAGCAAGCTCGACTTCGCTTTCGATCCGCGGCTTGGTTACCTGACCGCCTGCCCTACGAACGTCGGAACGGGAATGCGCGCTTCCGCGATGTTGCACCTACCAGGACTTGTCCTGAGCGAGTTAATTAATCAAGTCATTCAGGCGGTAAGCAAAATTGGCCTCGCGGTTCGTGGTCTTTATGGCGAAGGGACGGAAGCGATGGGCAATCTTTTCCAAATTTCAAATCAGACTACGCTGGGCGAAAAGGAAGAAGAGATCATCAATCGTTTGAGCAAGGTGATCGAGACCATCATCGAAAAGGAACACAACGCGCGACAGTTGTTGCTCCAGAAAAAACCAAATACGCTTCTGGACCAGATCGGTCGGGCCTACGGAGTGTTAACCTACGCGCACGCCATGGCCTCGAAGGAAGCGTTGAACTTGCTCTCGATCATCAAACTCGGCATGGACCTGGGCGCGTTCCCGGAAGATCGGCGACTGCAAATCGATGAACTGTTCATTGAAACACAGCCGGCGCATTTGCAAAAGAGCTCGCAACAAAAGTTGAACGCCGAAGAACGCGACCATTTGCGCGCCCAAATTATTCGTGAGCGTTTGAAACTCTTTCCCAAACCTGATATTAGTAAGATGGCGAGGCAGACGGGCGGTGACTCGATTGCCGTGCCATCGAACGATGAATAATTTCACACCCCGGGCTCAACAGGTTCTGGCGCTTGCTCGCAAGGAAGCCGACCGGTTCAACCACAATTACGTCGGCACCGAGCACCTGCTCTTGGGGCTTATCAAGCTAGGCCAGGGAGTAGCCGTTAACGTTCTGCAGAAGATGGGCCTCGATCTTGAGACTGTGCGGATGGAGGTCGAGAAACAGGTCGGCTCTGGGCCCGAAACCAAGATGGTCGGGAATGTTCCGTACACTCCTCGCGTTAAGAAGGTCCTGGCGCTCGCTGGTAAAGAAGCCAAGGCCCTCAATCATTCCTACGTCGGCACCGAACACATTTTGCTTGGACTCCTGCGAGAGGGCGAGGGAGTCGCTGCAAGGGTTTTGAAAAGTCTTGAACTCGACATCGAGCGCACACGCAACGAGATCCTCAAAGAGCTCGATCCGAATTTCACGCCCTCTGAATCAGAGCAGGAAGGCGGCGAACCAACAAAGAAAGACGTCAAGACACCAGCGCTTCGCGCATTTGGTCGCGATCTCACTGATTTGGCAAAGAAAGGCGAACTCGACCCGGTAATTGGCCGGCGCAATGAAATCGAGCGAGTCATTCAAGTGCTTTGCCGGAGGACAAAGAACAATCCGGTCCTGATCGGCGAAGCGGGTGTCGGCAAAACGGCAATTGCTGAAGGTTTGGCACAGGAGATTGCAAGCGGCAACGTGCCGGAGTTGTTGCGAGACAGACGCGTGATCACGCTAGATCTCGCGCTGATGGTTGCGGGCACAAAGTACCGTGGCCAATTCGAAGAGCGCATCAAGGCGGTTATGGACGAGATCCGGCGTTCCAAGAATGTCATCCTTTTTATCGACGAGTTACACACAATCGTCGGGGCTGGTTCGGCCGAAGGCGCCATGGACGCGTCGAACATAATCAAACCCGCCTTGAGCCGTGGCGAATTGCAGTGCGTTGGCGCCACAACGATGAACGAGTACCGCAAATACATCGAGAAGGACGCAGCGTTGGAGCGCCGTTTCCAGACAATAAAGGTCGATGCGCCGACGGTCGATGAGGCCATTCAAATTCTGAAAGGTTTGCGTCCGAAGTACGAAGCGCACCACAAAGCGAAACTCACCGACGAAGCGCTCGAGACGGCCGTCAGATTTTCCGATCGTTATATCACCGGGCGATTTCTGCCCGACAAGGCGATTGATGTCATGGACGAAGCAGGCGCGCGTGCGCGCATCAATGCGATGACCCGCCCGCCCGATGTGAAGGACATCGAGAAGGAAATAGAAGAGATTCGCGTGGAGAAGGAAGGGGCAATCAAAGCGCAGGATTTCGAAAAAGCCGCTGCGCTTCGTGACAAGGAGAAGCAAACCAAGGAAAAGCTTGATTCCATTCTAAACAAATGGCGTGAGGAGCGAGAAGAGAAAGAGGTTGTGGTCACGGCGGACGATATGATGCACATCATCTCGAAAGTCACAGGTGTTCCTCTCCAACGCATGGAGCAGGAGGAAACGCAAAAGCTGCTCATGATGGAGGCGGAAATGAAGCAGCGTGTCATTGGCCAGGACGAAGCGGTTACAGCGATCAGCAAAGCTTTGCGCCGGTCGCGTGCGGACTTGAAAGATCCAAAACGGCCGATTGGATCGTTTGTGTTTCTCGGTCCCACGGGTGTCGGCAAGACGTATCTCGCCCGCACGCTTGCTGAATTCATGTTTGGTGATCAGGACGCGTTAATTCAGATCGACATGTCGGAGTACATGGAAAAATTCACTGCGTCGCGCTTGATCGGTTCGCCGCCTGGTTACGTCGGTTACGAGGAGGGCGGACAACTGTCCGAGGCGGTCCGTCGACGGCCATATTCGGTTGTGCTTTTTGACGAGATCGAAAAAGCGCATCCCGACGTGATGCATTTGCTTTTGCAAATTCTCGAGGACGGCAAGATTACAGACTCGTTAGGCCGCAAGATCGATTTCCGGAACACCATTATCATCATGACTTCCAATGTGGGGGCTGACTTACTGAAAAAACAAACAGTGATGGGCTTCGGTGCGCCGATGGAAGGGCATGATTATGATTCGATGCGCGACAAAATTCTGGATGAAAGCAAACGCGTCTTTAAGCCCGAGTTTCTTAACCGGCTTGACGAAATCATTGTGTTCCATTCACTCGGCAAAGCAGAGCTGTTGCGCATCGTCGAGCTGGAAGTGGATAAAGTGCTGACACGCATCAAGGCCAAAGATGTTCATATTGAACTGAAAGAGAGCGCGAAAGAGTTTCTCATCGAGAAAGGATACGATCCTCAGTATGGAGCACGGCCGATGCGTCGTGCGGTGGAACGTTATCTCGAAGACCCTCTGGCGGAAGAGTTGCTCCGCGGCAACGTCAAAGCGGGCGACCATGTTGAGGTGACCGCAACTGACGGAAAGCTTAGCTTTCACGCGGCCGAGCCGCAGAATAATGCGGCCGCGCCGGCGACCAGCTAAAGAGTTCGGCTCGCCCAGCAGTCCAGCCCTGGCAAATTACGCTCGCGGATGAGCATCCGCGTAGGCTTTCTTTAACCGCTCCGTTGTCACGTGAGTGTAAATTTGGGTCGTCGAAAGGCTGGCGTGTCCGAGCAAAGCTTGAACGCTGCGCAAATCTGCCCCACGGTCGAGCATATGCGTCGCGAAACTGTGACGCAATTTGTGTGGGCTGATCGAAATGGGAATCGATGTGTGACGAACGTAGCGTTTCAAGACGAGCCAGACGGAACGCGTGGATATTCGTCTTCGCGCCTTGTTAATGAATATCGGTCCCGAATGAACGTTCGCCGAGGCGCGATAACGTGACATGGCTTCCAGCGCAGGCAAACCCAC
>DATBEX010000006.1:0-8996 GCA_036558805.1 Candidatus Udaeobacter sp. | reverse complement strand
GCTGTTCGACCAATTCGTGTCGCTACCGAGCGGCAGGTTGTAGATGGCCGAGGCCGTCGTGCGATGGACGTTTACCTGGGGCTCGGGCGCTTCCGGGCTCTTGATGTAGCCCTGGGAGACTTGTAGCGCCAAATTTTTGGTTGGGTTCCAGGAAATGCGGCCGCTGTAAGAATCGAAACGGGGCTGGTCGAAATCGTAACGACCTTCATCCGGTTCGCGCCCGGTGAAAACGCTGCCTTCGACTTTGATATTGCGCCAGACCAACCCGGCCGTGGCCACGCCAAACGTGATGTGCGTTGAATCCTGCCAGTGATGTCCGATTGGCGCATCGGGATTATCCATGGCCGATGGACGATGCATGAAAGATGGCGGGCCAAGTGCCGGTTCTCCCGGATACCCAAAATAGACATACGCGCTAAAATCGTGATCGAACTTTTGCGAGAGACTGAGCGACAGTTCGTCGAAAAGGTCATGGGGATGCTGGCGATCATGCAGCGGCTGGTCGTGCCATGATTCGCCGGTTTGAAACAAAAGCGGGTAGCCGCGGCCGCCTTCAGTAAGGGGATCGAGACTCATCATCACGCGCGCGCCGATCTGAGTGCTGTCGCCGATTGGATGCGAATACATTCCCATGAACCAGTTCGGAGCGTCGATTCGATCGTCGCCGCGCCGGGTGCTGACGTTGGTGTAACGCGGAAAAATGGCGCCATGCAGCATCAGCATGTTCTCGCCGAACATGAACATTTTAGCGTACATCGGCGACGAATCCGGCAGCCAACTAGTGCCGGATCCCTCGCGGCTCATGGGATCGGCAAGGTCGATGGACGAACGCATTTCCATCTGCATTGAGCTCATCCCATGCCCTTGATGGTTCCCTGCTTCGGAGCGATTCGAAGGACGGTGTTGATGCATTTCATCCTCCTTCGCTAAAGCTGTGGCGGACAAGTGGGACGGATGGGACGAATGCGGAGCAGGATGCTCTTGGTTAGATCTCACCGGAACCAGCTTCATTCCGCACTTCGGACAGTTGCCTGGATGATCCTTCACGACTTCGGGATGCATTACGCAGGTGTATTTCTGTTTTTTCTCCTGCTCTTGCTCCTGCCCATGATCTTGGCTGTCGCTTGAACGATTGAGGTCAATCGCCCCCACCTGGGTCGCTGTGGTAATCGCGAGCGCCATGGCACTGGCAACAATGCAAATCTGTTTGTGCGTTTTGGGTCGCATGTCTTCTGTAGTGGCAGCCGTGTCGGCTGCGATCGGTGTGGCTGATGCAGGCGGCACGCCTGCCGCTACAGTGGAAGATGCGGGCGATTCGGAATCGCGACTCGTTAGCCCAGAGCGGGCGGCGCGTGAGCGAAAAGGCTCCGCTGCAAAATCAATTCAGTGAACGAGCGTGCATTCGGCGGCCCCGTGTCGAGAAATGACGATGACAGAGCATCTCGCAAATGCTCGGTGCCCGTGCGTTCCACACGGACAGGATCGACACGGGAAAAACTCGTGTCGTCGCGAGTCCAGCTTTTCGTCGCAACCGAAGCAACCGCGCGCAAAACTTTGCAGCACTGCACTCCAGTTGATGGTTTTTCTTTTGGCTTGGAATGAAACGGGCACCCGGTTTGGACGGAGTCGGTCTTTGTTGCCAGGGCTGCGAACGCGCAATGATTTGAAATCGCAAACCACGCGCAGATCGCAATTACGACGATCGCGACACGCACAGTGGCTCTCATACTTGCTTCAATCGCGCAGGTGACGTTAGTGCTCAAATATTTTCTTCTGTTTCGGTAACTGGCGCAGCGCCGGTGGCTGTGACCTCTGGTGGCGCGAACGGCAGGCTCGGCGGTGTAGCCGGTTCTGGTTCAGGCGCTGTTTGTTTGATGCGCGTCGACATCAGCATCGCGGTAAAAAGAAGAGCCGCTGCGAGATAATACGGCGCCCCGGGAAGATGAATGGGATTCTTCGGATCGATAAACCATCCAAAGATTCGAAGGAACAACCAGGGACCGACAATGAACGTGATCGAGCGCATGCTTTGTAGTGCGCCCTGCAGTTCGCCTTGTTCACGCTCGCTGACGCGATGAGTCATCATGCTTTGCGCCGCTGGCATGGAAATGTTCCAAAGTGAAATGATCGGAATCGAAGCAAGCAACCAGGCGCCCGTTTTGGCAAGTCCAGCGACAAACATTCCGCTTGCTCCAAAAAACTGGCCGATATAGAGGGTCCGTTTTTCGCCGAAGCGTTTCACCATTATGCCGGTCAGTCCGCCGGAAATCGCCGCGGTGACAATTCCGACAATCATGAGCGACAACCCTATCATTCCCTGACTCCAGCCGTAGCGATAAATCGCATAGAGCGCCCAGACACTGAACACATTGTGCGCGAGATAGGCCAGAAATTGGATCGTGGTCAGTCGCCAAAGTTCGTGATGAGAACGCAACAGCGCGAGCGAGCCGGTCGGATTCGCACGCCGCAACTCGAATTCTTTTCGCTGATTTTGCGGCAACGATTCCGGAACAAAGAAGAAACCCCAGAGCCAATTCGCCAGGCTGAGGACCGCAGCAATCCAAAACGCGAGACGCGGACTGAAATCGCCCGCCAATCCGCCGATTGCCGGTCCGAACGTGAATCCGATACCGAATGCCACGCCGATCAGTCCGAACGCTCCAGCTCGTTTCTCCCTAGGTGTGACGTCGGCGATGTAAGCCATCGCTGTCGGAATGCTTGAAGTCGTGATTCCGGAGATGATTCGACCAAGGAAGAGCCAGCTCAACGTCGGCGCCATCGCCATCACGATGTAATCCAATCCGAGACCCAAATTTGAGAGCAAGATAATCGGGCGTCTCCCAAATCGATCTGACAAAATGCCTAGCACGGGCGAAAAGAAAAACTGCATCAGCGCGAACACTACAGCGAACCGGGCGCTCCATTTTGCCGCATCGGTCATCTGGCCGCCGAGAAAATCGAGAATGAGTTTTGGTAAAACAGGGATGATCAGCCCCATCGCCAGAATGTCGAGAGTCACCGTAACGAGAATGAAAATGATAGCGGCCGGGCGATTTTTCATTGGAACTGGAGCATGAACGCAACGTTGTAGCGGCGGTTATGTCAACCGCCGAGCGAATCCAGGCTCTTGGCACAAGCGCTTCTACAACTAACCTGTCGTTTTACGATGATGCGCGTCTCATATCTTTCTCCGAAAACCGAGGTCCGCGAGAGTAAAATCCACGGGCGGGGTTTGTTTGCGACTGCCGACATAGCCAAAGACGAAATCGTCGCGGTGAAAGGCGGGCGCATTGTTGATCGAAAAAACTTGCGCGAAGAAATCACTCCGCGACTCGGGCCGGTAGAGATTCAGATTGATGACGACTTATTCATCGCGCCGGGGACCCCCGAGGAGCGTGAGGTGTCAATGTTGTATTCAAATCACTCCTGCGATGCGAACCTGGGAATGCGCGGCGAGATTACGTTTGTGGCGATGCGTGACATCTGCGCGGGTGACGAACTGACTCACGATTGGGCGACGACGGACGACGACGATTACTCTGTTGAATGCAAATGCGGCGCAGGCAATTGCCGGAAGATTCTGACTGGCAAAGACTGGCAACGCCCGGAATTGCAGAAGCGCTATGCGGGCTATTTTTCAGCTTATCTGGCGCGCAAGATCGCTGGTCTTTCATCACGCCAGCAACCGGCTAGGAGGTAACGCATGAGTAAAATTATTCGAGGAAGTTGCCTGTGCGGTGGCGTCCGTTTCGAGGTCGACCCGCCTTTCATCCGTGCAGGTCATTGTCACTGCGAACGCTGCCGTAAGCATTCCGGAACAGCAGTCTGTACTCAGTCGCGCGTGAAAAAGGAGCAATTCCATTTATTGCAGGGCGAAGAGCTGATTGGTGTATTCGGAAAAGGCGAGGGCGCAGTGAAGGCATTTTGTGTTAACTGCGGCTCAAGTTTGTTTGGCGGCGATTGGCCCGATGGCGATCAGGTATCGATTCGGATGGGAGCTTTCGACGATGACCCGGGCATTCGCCCGCAATTTCATACATTCGTCGATGATCGCGCGTCGTGGGACACCATCACCGACGACTTGCCACAGTATCGCGGAGCTTGGACCGAAAATGCTCAACTACCATCAGAATGAAACGGGCTTTGGTATGAAAAAGCTTCTACCAAACTTATTGGTCGTCGGAAGCGTCCTCGCGAGTGTGGCAGGTTGCGCTCAGATAAAGAAACCGGCGCCGCAGATCAGGGCGGCTGCAGTCGGTTCGCGTTTCGATCAAATCGGGTGGGTTTCGCTCTGTGCCGGTGAGCCGTGTGCGCCGCAAATCATGTTCGACTTTCACGGCACACGATCAATGGTCTCGCTGGCAGCGCCGAGACGTGAAACGGAAATCCTTACCGATGCGGCGAAAAGGAACCGCCGCGTTCATATTTCGGGAAAATGGCGACGCGGGGGACCATCGAACTGCAGCTATATTGAAGTTACGAGCGCAGAACCAACCGGATAGAACCGATGAAACAGTACGTGTTGCTAACCGCGCCGCCCACAATCAGTACCGATAATTTTCTGATTTGAACGGTCCTTCGACTGGAACTCCGAGGTAATCGGCTTGTTTTTGGGAGAGTTTGGTGAGCCTCACGCCGATTTTTTCCAGGTGCAGGTGCGCGACTTCTTCATCGAGTTTCTTCGGCAAGACATAAACGCCAACTTTGTAGGTGTCGCGATTTTTCCAGAGATCCATCTGGGCCAGAACCTGGTTGGAGAACGAGTTCGACATGACGAAGCTCGGGTGACCAGTCGCGCACCCGAGGTTCACGAGTCGGCCTTCTGCGAGCAGAAAAATCTCGTGACCATCCGGGAACGTGTATTTATCGACCTGGGGCTTAATGTTAGTCTTCTTTACGCCTTTGGCAGCGTTGAGCCCATCGACCTGAATTTCATTATCGAAGTGGCCGATGTTGGCGACAATGGCCTGGTCTTTCATCCGCCGCATATGATCGAGTGTGATTACGTCAATATTGCCGCTCGCCGTGATATAGACCTCACCGCGGTCGAGCGTATCTTCGATCGTGGTCACTTCATAGCCCTCCATCGCTGCTTGCAGCGCATTGATCGGATCAATCTCAGTAATGACGACGCGCGCCCCCTGGCCACGCAATGATTGCGCACACCCCTTGCCAACGTCGCCATAACCGCAAACCACTGCGACCTTCCCGGCAAGCATCACGTCCATGGCGCGGTTCAACCCGTCGACCAGCGAATGGCGACAACCGTATAGATTATCGAACTTCGATTTTGTCACGGAATCGTTCACGTTGATTGCCGGAACAAGGAGTTGGTTTTCCTGATACATCTTGTAGAGCCGATGCACACCGGTCGTGGTCTCTTCCGAGACACCTCGCCAATCCTTTACGATCTCGTGCCAGCGATAGGGATTCTCACGATGAATTTCCAGCAATAGATCTTTGATGACCTGTTCCTCCCTGTTCTCCGATTTCGTCTTTGCCCAATCGCTGCCTTCTTCGAGCTCGTATCCTTTATGAATAAGTAACGTCGCGTCTCCGCCGTCATCGACCACCAGTTGTGGGCCTTTGCCTTCCGGGTGTGAGATCGCGCGATACGTGCACCGCCAATACTCTTCCAGCGATTCGCCTTTCCACGCGAAAACTGAGATTCCGCGCCTGGCGATTGCTGCTGCTGCATGATCTTGCGTCGAGAAAATGTTGCAGCTTGCCCAGCGCACACTTGCGCCAAGATCGATAAGGGTTTCAATCAACACGGCCGTCTGAATGGTCATGTGCAGCGACCCCGTGATACGCACGCCTGCGAGCGGCTTCTGCGGCGCGTATTTTTCGCGGATCGCCATCAGACCCGGCATTTCCTTCTCCGCGATCGAGATTTCTTTCCTTCCAAAATCAGCAAGATTTATGTCTGCGACTTTGTAATCCTGTTTTAAGCGTTCGATTGTGGATGTTTCCATAAATTTACTTCACTGCCTTTTTGAGGTGAGCAGCTTTATCGGTTTTTTCCCAGGTTATATCGGGATCGTCTATTTTCCCGAAGTGGCCATAGTTCGTCGTTTTTGAATAAATCGGGCGCAGCAAATCCAGCTGCCGAATAATGTCAGCCGGCTTGAAACTGAACGTTGCCAGAACGGCGCGCTCGATTGATTCTTCGTCAGCCGCATTCGAGCCGAAGGTGTCGATGTGCACGCTAAGCGGTTCGGGATGACCGATGGCGTACGCGAACTGCACTTCGCATTTTTTCGCCAGGCCAGCAGCCACCACGTTCTTGGCGACCCAGCGACCCATGTATGCCGCGCTGCGATCGACTTTGGTTGGATCTTTCCCCGAAAACGCGCCGCCGCCATGTCTGCCCATTCCCCCATAGGAATCAACAATGATCTTGCGGCCTGTCAGGCCGGTGTCACCCTGCGGTCCGCCAATGACGAAATTGCCGGTCGGATTGACGAGGAATTGCGTTTTTTCGCCGAGCATTTCCGCAGGTAGAACTTTTCTGATTACTTCCTCGATCACGAAGCTCCGGAGTTCCGAGTGTTTCACGTCGCGGGTGTGCTGCGTTGAAACCACTACGCAAGAGATGCCGATGGGCTTTCCATCTTCATAAATTACTGAGACCTGTGACTTCGCGTCCGGGCGGAGCCAACCCACTTTACCGCTCTTTCGAATTCGAGTGAGCTCGCGCTCGAGGCGGTGAGCAAACATGATCGGCGCTGGCATAAGCTCGGGAGTTTCGTCACACGCGTAGCCGAACATCAATCCCTGGTCCCCAGCGCCCTGCTCGGCGGTATCTTTCCCTTCAGCAGCCCGGGCATCCACGCCTTGGGCAATATCGGGCGACTGGCCGGTGATGATGTTGCTGACGAAAATCCGGTCAGCATGAAAAACGTCATCGTCGTTCACGTAACCGATCTCGCGCACGGTATCGCGCACGATCTGGACATAATCCAGTCTGGCTTTCGAAGTAATCTCGCCGCCGACGATGACGACGTTGCTCTTGGCATAGGTTTCGCAGGCCACCCGGCTACGGGGATCCTGCGCCAGGCACGCATCGAGCACCGCATCGGAAATCGTGTCGCAAACTTTGTCGGGGTGACCTTCTCCGACAGATTCGGAAGAGAAAATGTAACGACGAGACATGGCTAAAGAACGTTGAAAGTTGAAGGGTTGAAGCTTTAAAGGGGTCGGCCGCCGATGTCGTTCTCAGCGTTGTAACGATTCAACGCTTTAACGATGTTACGGTGTCGATAGACATATTGACCAATCATGATGCGTAGATATATCGTTGTCTAGTGCGATGACGTCAACCGTTAATTTATTGCGGCTTCTGGCCGACCCAACGCGGGTGCGTCTCCTGCTTCTTTTAGAGCAGGAAGAACTCTCCGTGGCAGAGTTGCAGGAAATTCTGGGAATGGGCCAATCGCGTATCTCGAGTCATCTCGCCCAATTGAAACGCGCAGGCGTCGTCTCCGGTCGCCGCGCAGGGAAAAACGTGTATTACGGTGCGAACCATCATGGACGGAATTCGCAGCGAGAGCGGGTTGAAGAAATTATTCGATTGCTTGCCCGCGAACTGCCGGAGACATCGCGTGATCGGACAAGTCTCAAACTTGTTCTGCATAAGCGTCAGGACAAAGCGCGCAAATACTTCGACGAGCTCGCTGGCAAGTTCGGCCGCAGCTATGTGCCGGGCCGGTCGTGGAAGGCGCTGGCGCATACGCTCATTACCATGCTGCCGCCATTGACCGTGGCAGACTTGGGCGCAGGCGAGGGGACGCTTTCGCAACTGCTGGCGAAAAACGCGCGCAAGGTTATCGCCGTCGATAATTCGCCGAAGATGGTCGAGTTCGGGAGGCAGCTGGCGAAGAAGCACGGACTCAAGAACCTGGAATACCGATTGGGGGACATTGAAGATCCGCCAATTGCCAAGAACAGCGTCGATTTGGCCATTTTAAGCCAGGCTTTGCATCATGCCATTCACCCCCAGCGCGCGGTTGACGCATCCCGCGGGATCCTAAAACGTGGTGCCCGGCTGGCGATTCTGGATCTCCTGAGCCACCGATTCGAACGGGCCCGGGACTTATACGCGGATCACTGGCTGGGATTCAGCGAAGTGCAATTGCACCAGTTCCTTGAAAAAAGCGGCTTCCGGGAAATTGAAGTGAGTGTTGTATCGCGGGAAAAGCAGAGCCCGCACTTTCAGACTGTCCTGGCTACCGGAGTAAAGTGAACGTCGGGGCGAGTTCGCCTGTCAATAGTGTGGCCGTTGGTTTATGGTGTCTACCGACAAAGCTGTAGCCATGACCAGCTTCTTTGAAGAAGTTAAGCGGCGCAAGGTGTACCGGGTGGCGGCAGCTTACATCATCGCTGCCGGCGGGATCATACAACTGGCCTCGGCGGCGTTTCCGGCGTGGGAAGTGCCAAACTGGGCGCTGCGTCTCGTGATCGTGCTGCTGCTGTTGGGCTTTCCGCTGGCGCTCATCCTTGCCTGGGCATACGACATTACCGCTCAGGGTATTCGCGCAACGCCGACGCCGGCTGCGGTGCCCGGATCGCATCGTCGCCGGAACATCATGATGCTGGTAGTGACCGGTGTGGCGGTTTCTGCCGCCGCCGGGTTTTTTCTCCTGCCTCGCGTCTCCGCAAACAAATGCGACAAGTCGATTGCAGTGTTGCCGTTTGAAAACCTCAGCGACGACAAAGAGAACGCCTATTTTGCCGACGGGATTCAGGACGACGTGCTCACCAACTTGTCGAAGGTCGGGGATTTGAAAGTCATTTCGCGCACGTCGGTGATGCCGTATCGGGGGAAGACCTCAAACGTTCGTGAGATCGGAAAGGCGCTGGGAGTTGGTGCCATTCTTGAAGGCAGCGTCCGCCGGGCCGGCAATCGGGTGCGCGTGAATGTGCAATTAATCAACGCTGACACCGACGAGCACATGTGGGCGGAAGATTACGATCGCGATCTGACCGATGTGTTT
>DATBEX010000005.1:0-6659 GCA_036558805.1 Candidatus Udaeobacter sp. | reverse complement strand
GAGAGATTTCTTGAATACATCAAGGCATTGAATGGACTGCATGATCGTGCGCGGTGGTACAACCAGATTACAGCCAACTGCACGACTAGTATTCGCACCCAGCGATCGGTTAATGAAAGAGCGCCATGGGATTGGCGAATGCTCATCAATGGCAAAGCTGATGAACTCCTTTACGAGCGCAACGCCATTGTTACCGGTGGCCTGCCTTTCGGTGAACTGAAGGAGCGTAGTTTGATTAACAAGCGTGCGAATGCTGCCGACCAGGATCCAGATTTCTCTCGTTTGATTCGCGAAGGTTTGCCCAAAGAAAATTAGCCATTTGGTTGATCGTCCACACGTCAATGCTTGGAAGACGTTTTGCCGATTTCCTCCTGTTCTGCGTTACCGCGGTAGAACTGGTGCTCCTATTTTTACTGACACCGACCTTCACGATTACAGACTGGATCTATGTCCTACAACATTTCATCGTGCTTGGAATCGCGATGACGCGACCTCAACCTAAGGTGCGGGATTACTCCGTTGCTTCCAGCATCGCCGTTGGGGTCGCTTATCTTTATCCCTATGCCCAGGTGATTTATCTGCGCTGGTCGCCTGGGTATGTGGCGTGGCCCGCCGCCGGACTGGCTTTGGTGATGCTCGCAGCTGGTCTCAGTCTTGTTAGCCTTGTTACGATCGGGAGACTGTTCGGCGTCCGACCTGCTTTAAGAGGTCTGGTGACGAGTGGGCCCTATAGAATTATCCGCCACCCAATCTATCTTTCGTACGTGATCGGAGACATCGGGTACAACCTGCAGGAATGGAATTATGTCACGCTCCTGCTGGTTTTGTTTGGTTGGATGTCTTTGGTTTACCGCATTTACGCCGAAGAGCGGGTAATCTCGCAGCATCCCGGATGGCAGGCCTACGTTGCCCGGGTCGGCTACCGGGTCTTCCCGGGGGTTTGGTAAAAAACGGAGCGCACTTCGGTTCAAAAAAGGCATTGACTGGCCGAAAGGTGATCGAAATCATCGCGGGAAACCAACCAATCATGGATTAACCACGATGAAGCTCTTATTCTCGTTATTTATCGTCTTTACCGCTGGCTTGCTCGTTGTTGAGCGGCCAAACATTTTTGGTGAAACGTTCACAGAGGGCATACGTGTATCTCCGGAAACGGTGACGCTCAAGCCCGGTGAATTCGTCTGGGAACCGGAGCGCGCCCCGGAGGGGCCATTACTGATTGTGGCCAGCATTACTGAGCAGGTGGCATATGTGTATCGTAACGGTATTCGAATTGCCCGCTCAAGTGTCAGCACCGGGCGGCCGGGCCATCCAACTCCGACTGGTGTTTTCACGATCCTGGAAAAGGAGGTACACCACACATCGAGCATCTATAAAGGTGCGGAGATGCCTTATATGGAGCGCGTGACTTGGGGCGGAATTGCGCTGCACGCCGGCGATTTGCCGGGCTATCCCGACTCACATGGATGTGTGCGACTGCCCCTCGAATTCTCCAAACTACTTTTTGGCGTCACGATGAAAGGCGCGACGGTGATAATCGCTGACGCGCATTCTGCACCGGCGGAAACGGTACATCCGGGTCTGTTCTTCACGCAAGGCGGCCAGGAAAGTGAGCCGATTGCTACAGGTACGTTCGAATGGGATCCGGATAAATCCAGCAGCGGGCCAGTCTCAATGATCGTCAGCAGCGCAGACAAAACGGTATATGTGTATCGCAATGGCATCGAAATCGGCCGGGCAGGCATTGCGAATACTCAACTGACTTTGCCTCTAAATGACCGGGTGTTCAGTTCGCTTAATGGATTGGATCCAGAAGGGCATGTACGCTGGGTGGAAGTGACGTCCGCAGGAGCGGAAGGATCCAACCAGAGCCTGTTCCTGGCGGCGCAAAAAAGTGGCATCCCGGTTAATTTCCTGGGGAAAGCGAAAGGAATCGTCACGCCGGGTACGACAATCATCTTTACCGATAGGTCAGTGGACCCCACTACGCAGAGTCACACCAACTTCCAGATTCTTGTCGCGCAAAAAGACAAGCCAGCCTAGGCGACCGAATAAACGACAGTCTCAAGCGACGTGATTGCTCGCGCAAAAAATCACTGAACCAAAGGTTCGAGAAAAATGCTTGATATGAAATCAACTTTTCCCTGTTATTTCTTATCACTGCTGGTAAGTGCGCTGACATTGGCGACGACATCGAATTCAGCCGTTGCCGCGGATACAAAACCAAACATCGTTTACATCGTCGCCGATGATCTTGGTTGGAAGGATGTCGGCTTTAATGGCGCAACGGACATCAAAACTCCGAACCTGGACAAGTTGGCGGCGACCGGTGTGCGGCTCGAACAATTTTATGCACAGCCGATGTGCACGCCGACTCGGGCGGCATTGATGACTGGCCGCTATCCCTTTCGTTACGGCCTGCAAACGATAGTCATTCCGACTGCTGCCGACTATGGGCTGGATACCACAGAATGGCTTATGCCGCAGTGTCTCAAGGAAGCCGGTTACAACACGGCCATCATTGGCAAATGGCACCTGGGTCACGCCGATAAGAAGTATTGGCCGAAGCAGCGCGGCTTCGATTACCAATACGGCGCGATGATCGGCGAGCTGGACTACTTCACGCACGAGGAACACGGCGTGCTGGACTGGTTCCGTGATAATAGGCCTGTCCGGGAAAAAGGCTACACGACCCAGCTCATCGGCGAGGACGCGGTTAGATATATCAACGCACAGGATCGCAACAAACCGTTCTATCTCTACCTCACTTTCAACGCTCCACACACCCCATACCAAGCACCGCAAGAGTATATCGATCGTTACAAGAACATAGAGGAGCCCACTCGCCGCACTTACGCCGGGATGGTGGCGTGCATGGACGACGAGATCGGCCATGTTGTTGCCGCCATCGACAAGAAAGGTCTTCGGGACAACACGCTCATCATCTTCCAGAGCGACAACGGCGGTACGAAGAGCAAAATGTTCACCGGTCAGATGGCCGACGTTTCAAAGCTCCAGATTCCTTGTGACAATGGTCCGTATCGCGACGGCAAAGGTATGCTCTACGAGGGCGGTACGCGCGTATGCGCGCTCGCGAACTGGCCTGGTCACATCAAACCTGGCAGCACAGTGGGCGGGATGATCCACGCCGTGGACATGTATCCTACCCTCGCCGCCCTCGCAGGCGCCTCTACCGCCAAATGCAAGCCACTCGATGGCGTCAACGTCTGGGATACAATCGCAGAGGGCAAACCGTCACCCCGCACTGAGATTGTCTATAATATCGAGCCATTCCGTGCAGCGCTGCGTCAGGGCGATTGGAAGCTAGTTTGGAGAACGATACTTCCCTCCAATGTCGAACTCTACAATATCGCCGAAGACCCTTACGAAAAGAACAACCTAGCCGCTGCTCATCCCGACAAAGTCGCTGCGATGCAGCAGCGCCTTGAGATCCTCGCCAAGGAAGCAGCCAAGCCGCTCGCCCTCGCTTATATGGCCCAGACCGCCATGAAGGCCAACGTCCCACTCCTGCCCACCGAAGAAGGGTTCTACACTGACGATGACGACGACCAGACACCTCCGAAGATTGGAAACACACACTGAGAGCGCTAGCAAAGCAAAGCGCCAAGTCACTACAGCCGGTTTGCACGCGCCGCCGGCGATCTCTAACGAGGATGCTTACTTCGAAAGTGGAGGCGCCTTAGGCGAACCAACGCTCTAGAAATGTGAGTTTCCGATGAACATTGTTCTTATCGCCATCATCTTGTTCGTAGTTCTCATAGGCGCCGCCTTGCTCGGAAGACGTGTGCATCTTTACCTTCCTGAGGCGCATCTGAGCACTGACTCAAGAGACTCTGTGAAACTCGCCATGGGACTCGTTGCGACCATGACCGCCCTGGTGTTAGGACTGCTGGTAAGCTCAGCGAAGGAGGGATACGATACAAAATGGAGTGAAGTGATTCAGATGGCCGCCAAGGTCGCATTTCTCGACCGCGTGTTAACCGTCTATGGCTCAGAGGCTGCGCAAACTCGAGCAGCGCTTCGCGATGCCGTAGCCGACGCGGTTCGGCGCATTTGGCCTTCGGAGCAAGGCGGCTTTGCTGAGTTGGACCCAAACCAACAGACTGGTGACGCAGTGTTTGTCACGGTCGAGCGACTGTCGCCGCACGATGACGCACAACGCGCACTCAAGACGCAGATAACGAGTCTCTTGGTGGATCTTGGTCAGCTTCGATTGCTGCTAGTAGCGCAATCGATCCCTTCAATTTCAAAACCGATGCTAATTGTCCTTGTCTCGTGGCTCGTGGTCATCTTTTTTGGCTTTAGCGTGATCGCGCCACCAAATGCGACGACCACGCTTGCCTTGATTGTCTCTGCTTTCTCAGTTGCCTGTGCGATTTTCTTGATTCTTGAACTAGACCAACCTTTTGGCGGCCTGATACACATCTCAAACGAACCTCTGATAAAGGTGATGAATCATTTGGCGAAGTAAATCATCTTAAGAAAAGGTGATGCGAGGATCTTACTTTTCGCCTGTTGGCAGGTTCGAGACACTCCTCAGGGTTAGGGTTATTTTTCCACTAGCTGCCACACGCCATTCCACTCTTTGCCGGGAGGATGTTGGCGCAACATTTGGATGTGCTCGATCATGACCTGTGATGGACCGTCATTCGGTCGAAGTTGGAGACATTCTCGAAAGGTGGCCTCGGCAACGTCCCATTCTTGCGCAAGGAGAGCTCGGCGACCTTGCTCATAACGTTCACGCAAGCGCGCGAATTCTTCAGATAACTGCCCTTTTGTCGCAAGTAACTCAAATATTCGCGTGGTTTCGGTCTTGCCTTTTACAGCAATAATGTCGACCTCGCGTGTCTCGAACTCCTGGTTGATGGCTTGTGCAGTTGTTTCGCCGATGAGAATTTGTGTATTATAAATACGGTTAGCACGTTCGAGTCTGGAAGTTAGGTTTACCGTATCACCAATTACCGTGTAGCTACGCGTGTTTTCGGAGCCGATGTTGCCGACCACAACTTCGCCTGTGCAAACACCGATGCGCAGTTCGAGCGGAGGCACATCCCGACGTAATCCGGTGATCTCTGGTATTTCGCGACACAAAGTGTGCAAAGCCACTAACTGTGCTTGCGCGGCACGACATGCCAACACGGCGTGTTCTTCTGGCTTCACAAAGGGCGCGCCCCAAAACGCCATGATGGAGTCGCCTACGAATTTGTCCACTACGCCATGATGCTCCTGAACAGCTGTGGCCTGCAGGCCGAAATGACGATTGAGCAGCGTGACCATGAGCGTCGGAGTCAGCCGTTCTGACAAACTCGTGAAGCCGACCAGGTCCGCGAACAGGACGGTCATCTCGCGTCGGCCGCCTCCCACAGTTTCTGTGCCCGGTTGCGCAAGCACATGCTCCAATATTCGCGGATCAATATACTTGCCGAAGGTCTGTTTCATCTTCTCCTTGGACCGCAATTGCTCTACAAAAAAATTGAAGGAACTGGTTAGCCGGCCAACCTCATCACCTGAACTCACGGGCAACTGAATGTTGAGGTTACCCTGCTGAACGTCGTGCATGGCGCTGACCAACGACCGTACAGGACGCGTCACCCGGTCTGTAATAAGCGCGGCAACTGCGAGACCCAGTAAGACCGTGGATGCTGTTGCGGCGATTGTTAACCAGAATACGCGCCGTTCACGGCGTTCCGTCTCATGGGCGGCGGCAGCGCTCCACCTGGCCATTTTTAAATACATCAACTCACGCTGGTTTTGGACGGTGCGCTGTAGGTCGTTAAGGAGATCTATCTGCTGATTTGCCTTTTGATGTTCGCCCGTTCTTTGCATGTCGAGCAACTCGCGTTGATGAGTACTGATGACCTGGTATGCAGGTTCAATTTGGTCCAGCAACGTTTTTACTTCGGCCAGCGTTTCACGTCCCGCTGAGCTGCCCGGGTACACGCCAATAACCCGCCGAGCAGCCGCGAATTCATCTTCAAGCTTGCGCGTAAACAGCGTGTAATTCGCACTGGCCTCCGCGATGATCGCCTGATTCGGTTCGGCTGCGTTTAGCGCTCCAAACCAGCGCTCAAATGCCAAACGCCGTCGAAGGCCGAATTCATCGATTCGCGCCACCGACAGGGTTAGCGGAACGTCGAAGTGAGCCACTACTTCCAGAGCCTGCTTTGTACGAGTGACCTCGTGAAGCAGAAAGCCGGCGAGCCCGATCGTTAGCAGCAAAAGGAACACCGCGAGCCCGAAAATCTTTGCCGCAATGGTTTGCCGAAACGACATGGGATAGGGGCACGTTAGTCCGCCCGTCGCAGTTCCGGCGAGTTGAAATGGTGGACCTTCACAAGCCAGCTTTGGCCAATCAATTGCTCACCGCTTTGGCTAAGCGCTCCAGCTCCATACGCTGTAGATCCTGCGTACTTACTTTTAGGGGACCGAGGTCGAACTCTACCTTTTCGATGGTGCCTTTGAAATACTTCGGCAGTATTTTGGCGTATTCAAACTTCGGGACAACGGGCAAACCATTGTCGGTGCCGATGTCCATGCCGTCATAGGACGCGAACCGAAACGGTACTGTGTGTTCGAGTTTACCTTCCGCTTCCTGTTTGCCATTTATGAACAGGCGGCTGGTGCCGCTGGTAGCGAAC
>DATBEX010000004.1:0-4102 GCA_036558805.1 Candidatus Udaeobacter sp. | reverse complement strand
ATACGCAGCGAACAGCAGTTCGGGTTTGACCGGCTCGATCTCAGCGAAAAGCAGGAGAAAATTGTTCGACATCTTCTGGCACAGCCTAATGGAATCATTCTTCTCACAGGGCCGACAGGCTGCGGAAAATCGACGTCGCTTTATTGCTTTCTCTCCAGCATTAACTCAGTGCAGCGGCGGATTATTACCGTCGAGGAACCGGTCGAATACCGGATTGCCGGTGTTTCGCAGATTGAGGTGAAACCAGAGATCGATCTTACTTTTGCCAAAGGCTTGCGCCACATTTTGCGACAGGACCCTAACGTCGTCATGGTCGGCGAGATTCGCGACATTGAAACTGCAGACATCGCTATCCGCGCGGCGATGACGGGTCACCTCGTATTCAGCACGCTGCACACCAATGACGCCGTTGGCGGCATTACCCGGTTACTCGACATGGATGTGGAACCGTTTCTGCTGTCGTCGGTGGTCAAATCGTTCATCGCACAGCGACTCGTGCGCACCATTTGTCCAGACTGCGTGCAACTGGTCGATTATCCACGCGAATATCTCGCTGAGATCGGTCTTCCGGTGAAAGAACTCGGCACACGTTTCAAGCGTGGTGCTGGTTGCGATCAATGTCGTCAAACTGGCTACCAGGGACGCGCGGCAATTTATGAGATTTGCCTTATCACGGAGCCGCTCAGAAAACTGATCATGCAAAAGCGCGACGGCGGTGAGCTCAAGCAATGCGCCATTTCCGAAGGCATGGAGACTTTACGACAGGACGGTTGGCGACGGGTTGCTCAAGGCAAAACAACCATCGAAGAAGTCGTCCGCGTCACCCAAACCGACGAGGTGATGGCCGAGACGACTGAGGAAGCGGAACCGGTCGTGGCGGGCTAATGCGCTGATTTTAAGAGCCCCAGCTCGCAGTCATCCCGAGCGAAGCGAGGGACCTCGCCTACGATCACCGAAGAGCTGCCGTCCCAAATCTTCCCACTTCGGATTGAGCCTTCGCACCAGATCATTCTTCTTTTCTCGGGCGCCAGTCCTTGATTTCTTTTTCGCGAGAGATTGCGTCACGAGCGAGATCAAATCTCTCGTAATAAACAAGGCGATTGATCTTGTACTTGTTTGTAAAACTTCGCGGTGAACCGTTACCGTGAAACCATAAGCGACGCTCCAAGCTATTTGTTACGCCTGTGTAAAGAACAGACATACGTTCGCTATTCGCCGCGCAATTCGCGGATGGCTTCGGCGTAATCTTTCGCGTGAAAAATTGAGGTGCCGGCGACCAGCACGTTTGCGCCGTTTTCGATCGATATCCGGGCAGTTTCGGCGTTGATCCCACCATCTACTTCCAGGTAGATCGCGCTATTCAGCGACCTCGCACGTCTAACTTTTTGCATCTGATCAGCTCGAAAGGGTTGACCACCGAAACCGGGATGGACGGTCATCACCAGAAGCATATCGATTTTGTCGAAGAACGGCTCCACCAAGTCGAATGAGGTTTCAGGATTCAGAGTGAGACCAGCACGGCAACCGGCGTCTCGAATGTATTGCAACGTTTCAGCGACGTTGTGTTTCGCCTCCGGCTCTACGTGAACCGTAATCGAGTTTGCACCGGCTTTGATAAATCGCGGAACGTAATGGTCGGCATGCTCGATCATGAGATGGACATCGAGCGGAAGAGTTGTTAGGCCGCGCACGCGGCCTACGATGTCCGGTCCAAAGGAAATGTTATCGACGAAATGTCCATCCATGATGTCACAGTGGATCCAATCGGCGCCTGCCGCCTCGACCCGATGGATTTCATCACCGAGTCGTGAAAAATCGGCGGCCAAAATAGATGGGGCGACGATTACTCTTCCCATGGAATGGAGGTAAGGGAGTAATCAAGGAATGGCAAGCCTTCGCGGCAGGTTCCAGTGCTCCGACACCTCATTGCTCTAACAGAAATGCCGCTTGACGGCGTGCCGCTCTGTTTCATGTTACCGCGTTTCAGCCGGCCGAATCGCGCTCGTGGGGAGGGTCCTGTGAAGAGAGGCCGCCTCAGAGGGATGAACGCGCTTCTTCTCGGGCTGGAAAGTTTCTGCTAAAAATTAATTCATGTTCAACGGACTTTTCGGCTGGTTATCCAGCGACATCGGGATCGATCTCGGCACGGCAAACACACTTGTTTACGTAAAGGATCAGGGAATCGTTTTGCGTGAGCCGTCTGTGGTGGCCGTGCAGGCCGGCACTAACAGAGTGCTGGCTGTCGGTGACGAAGCCAAGCGGATGCTGGGCCGGACACCGGCAAACATCGTCGCAGTGCGTCCACTCAAAGACGGTGTCATTGCAGATTTCGAAGTGACCGAAGCGATGCTGCGGCACTTCATCACTAAAGTTCATAATCGCCGGGTAAAGGCGAGACCACGCGTCGTAATCGCAGTGCCGTCCGGGATTACGGAAGTGGAAAAGCGCGCCGTGCGTGAGTCGGCGACGCATGCCGGAGCGCGTGAAGTTTATTTGATCGAAGAACCAATGGCAGCAGCGATCGGCGTAGGACTCCCGGTACAGGATCCAGCGGGTAACATGATCATCGATATTGGTGGAGGCACGACGGAAGTCGCGCTGATTTCACTGTCCGGAATTGTATTCAGCCGCAGCGTGCGCGTCGCTGGAGACGAACTGGATGAAGCTATCGTGCAGTACATGAAGCGCGCCTACAATCTCATGGTCGGTGAACGCACAGCTGAGGAGATAAAGATCAAAATTGGTTCAGCGTATCCCAGCGAAAAAGAGACGAGCGTAGAAGTTAAGGGACGCGATTTGGTCGCCGGTTTGCCTAAGACGCTCATGATCACTTCCCAGGAAGTCCGCGAAGCGTTACTTGAACCAATTTCGACAATCGTCGATTCCGTGCGCATCACTTTGGAGCGTTGTCCGCCCGAGTTGTCGGCGGATCTCGTTGATCGCGGCCTGGTGCTGGCAGGCGGCGGCGCGTTGCTGCGGGGCTTTGACAAGCTTTTGAGCGAGGAAACAGGTTTGCCTGTCCATGTTGCTGAAGATCCCCTCAGCGCGGTGGCGGAAGGGACTGGCAAATGCCTCAATGAACTTAAATTCTTGCGTCAAGTGGCCTCGGCGGATCGCCAGTGGCGGTAGGACGAATTGCGGACTGTCGATTTCGGATTGCGGACTGATTCCGGTTCTTCCGCAAATGTCGAGTTTCTTTGATCCGCAATCGCGATGAGCCGCACGAACATCATCGCGCTGCTGATTTTCGGCGCAATCCTGGGATATTTTCTCAGCTTTGGTCCGGCGGCCACACAGAAGTTCAAGTCCGGCGTCTACCAGTTGCTGGCACCATTCTTCACAGGTGGCTCCGGAATAAAAAAGCAGATTACATCGGTGCGTACGGGATTGAAATCGCTTGACCAGTTGGAACACGAAAATGCCAACTTACAGGTGGAAAATCGTGAGCTAAGAGCAACTAACCACGGTCTGCGCGATGCCGAGAATGAGGTAAATCGTTTGCGTCATGCGCTCAATTATCGGGAGCGGTCGGTCTTTAAGTTAATCGCTGCTGAAATTGTCGCGCGTGATTCATCGACGTGGTGGCGAACGGTTACGATTAACCGTGGCAAGAGAGATGGCATCGAGATCGACATGCCTGTCGCAACGGACGAAGGGTTGGTGGGAAAAATAACCACCGTAAGCGACAGCGTCTCAGTTGCATTGCTGGTTTCCGACGAAAATTGCAGGGTTGCTGCAAAAGTGGAAGGAAGCCGGGAACAGGGAATTGTGTCTGGCGAGCGCGTGACAACGGGACTCACCCCAGTGTTGACCCTGAATTTTCTGTCAAAACAGGCTGACCTGAAGCCTGGCCAGAAGGTTTATACTTCCGGAGTTGGCGGCGTGTTCCCATCGGGTTTGCTGATTGGAAGCGTGAAAACTTTCCGTGTGCGAGAACTGGATGGACAAGCACAGATCACGCCCGCGGTCGATTTGTCGCATTTGGAGGACGTGTTTGTAGTCACAGGCCGAAAATGATTTTCTTTTTTGTTTTGCTGGTGCTCGTGCTGATGGCGCAGATTGCGGAGTTTTTTATTCCGGCACTGCCGTGGCTCTACAACGC
>DATBEX010000003.1:0-4368 GCA_036558805.1 Candidatus Udaeobacter sp. | reverse complement strand
ACTTACGGCTGCCAGATGAATGAGCGCGACTCGGAACAGGTCGCGCACTCGCTCATTGCACGAGGTTACGAGCGCGTCGGTCACGAAAGAGAAGCTGACGTTGTGCTGCTGAACACATGCAGCGTGCGCGACATGGCTGATCAAAAGGCGCTGGGCAAAATGGGAATGCTTGGGCGAATGGCAAAGGAACGCCCGCAGGTGGTGTTTGGTTTTCTGGGATGCATGGCACAGGCGCGCGGCCGGTCGTTGCTGGAGAACCTACCTCACCTCGACCTCGTGGTTGGGACGCAGAAATTTCATAGGGTTGCGGATTACGTGGAAGAGCTGGTGGCGAAGAAAACGGCGGGCTCAGCAATCGCGCAGCACCAGAATCGTGCAATGGACGACCTGCGTTTTTCGATCGTCGATATTGCGGAGGAACCGGGCTCACAATCGACGATTCGGGATCAACAACTGGCACCGAGGCAGGCCACGGCGTTCGTGTCCATCATGCAGGGCTGCAACATGCACTGCACCTTTTGCATTGTCCCGCAGACGCGCGGCGCGGAACGAAGCCGCTCCATTGAAGAGATCGTGCGAGAGGTATGCGAGCTGGTAGCACGCGGCGTGAAAGAAGTCACTTTGCTTGGGCAAATCGTGAATCTCTATGGCCGCCACGAATTTCCGAAACGCGATGGCAAAAGCCCCTTCGTGCAATTGCTGGAAGCGGTGAACGAGATTCCGGGGCTCGAACGGCTCCGGTTTACTTCTCCCCATCCGATCGGTTTCCGCGATGATTTGATCGAGGCGATTTCGCGTCTGCCAAAGGTTGCTGAGCATGTTCATCTCCCGTTGCAATCCGGCTCCGACAAGATCCTCAAGGCGATGCACCGAGGTTATACGGCGGAGAAATACGTGGATCTCGTTCGCCGCATCCGATGCGGACGCAACGGTATCGCCATTACCACCGATATCATCGTAGGATTTCCGGCCGAAACAGAAGACGATTACAAACAGACCCGTGATCTGGTCGAAGAGACCCAGTTCGATAATGCGTTTGTTTTTCGCTATTCGTCCCGAAGGGATACGCCCGCTGCGGAGAGCTGTGATCAAATCGACGAGCGCATCAAAGAACAACGCAATCAGGATTTACTCGGCGTTGTTAACGAATCGACGCGGCGCGCTGGTGAACGTCTGGTGGGCCGAAATGTTCAAGTTCTTTGCGAAGGCCGCAGCAGGATGAACTCAGCGCGATTAATGGGCCGAACCAGCGCCAACAAGATTGTTGTCTTTGAAGGCGACGACAAACTGACCGGAGAAATGGTTGATGTACACGTGCAGCACGCTAACGGATTCAGCCTGTATGGGACGCCGATACCATAAACGGAGCGCCCACTTTTTAAGTTGCATCCGCCGAACGGCGAGTTGAAAATTCGCCCGCTGCACAGCGGAAAGAATCCGTCGTGGCGCACGTTTCGCCGGCCAATGATTTACAACCTCTCTTTACAAGCTGCTGGAATCATCGCAGGCGTGTTTCTTGTGTTGATCAGCCTGCCCGGTTTACTAAAACCAGGCCTCGCCAGTCTTGCGCAAAAGTTTCCGCGGTCCCACGTAGCGGGGATATTTCTGCTAACCATTTGCCTTGTCTGGACGTTCTGGCTGCTGGCCACCATCCAGATGGGTGAATTCTCCGCGTTTCGGCGTCCACTACTCATCGCCTTGCCCATCGGCTACGGACTTGTACTGTGTTTCGTTAGAGAATTCCTCGCGGTGCGCGCACTTGGTATTCTTTGCCTGCTCGCTGCGGAACCGTTGCTCGATGCAGCCTTCCTGCGGCATGAGCCAAGTCGTTTGCTCGTAACAGTGTTCGCTTACATGCTCATCTTGGCCGGCCTGTTTTGGGTCGCGATCCCGTATGTCCTGCGGGATCAAATTAATTGGAGCGGTCGGAGTCCGTTTCGCTGGCGCTGCTTGCACGCTATCGGGCTAATTTACGGCTGCGTAATTCTGGCATTCGCCTTTACCCAATATTAGGAACGGTCGCGGCGGTCTGCGACCGCCGGTAATGCGGGGAAATTGCGTCATCACGGATTTCGGCGCTCCTCAAGCGCGGCTAAAGTAGCTGTTCATGGACCCCATCCTGGTCATCCGAGGCGGCGCGATCGGCGATTTTATTCTTACTTTGCCGGCGCTGAAAGCACTCCGTGAGGCCCACCCCGATGCGCACATCGAGATTCTCGGCTATAAGCACATCGCAGAGCTCGCGGAAAATCGGTTCTATGCAGAAGCAGTTCGCTCAATCGAATATGGACCACTCTCCAGCTTCTTCGCGAGAAATTCGGAATTGTCTGGAGAATTGGCAGATTATTTCGCGAGTTTCGATTTGGTTATCAGTTACCTGTACGATCCGGATCGAATTTTTCAAAGCAACCTTCGCCGATGCAGGGTTGAAAATCTGCTTTCCGGACCCGCTAAGATCATTGAAGACAGCGACCATGCCGCGAGGCAACTAGCACGGCCGATCCAAGAGTTGGGGATTAGAGTCGCCGATTTGACCGAAGAAATTTTCCTCTTGCCAGAAGATCGCCAGTTCGCGCAAGAGTTTCTCCGAAATTTGCCGCGACCGATTATCGCGATTCATCCTGGTAGTGGTAGCAAGGAAAAGAACTGGCCGCTGCAAAACTGGACTGAATTATTCTCAAGCAACGGCCGGGACTCAGGCCCGAAAGACGAAGCCACCCGAAGGTTCTCTCTGGTTATTGTCGCAGGTGAAGCAGATCAAGAGCAAATCGCGCAAATGGACCGTCACTGGAAAAACCGAAATGTACTCTTTGCAAAGAACTTGCCCCTACCGCGTCTCGCCGCTGTGCTCGAGCACACGACGTTCGTTGGGCACGATAGCGGAATTTCCCACCTGGCTGCCGCCGCTGGGGCAAATTGCATCTTGCTCTTCGGTCCGACCAATCCCAACGTTTGGGCGCCCAGAAACCAGAATGTTGAGGTACTCCAAGTCCAAAGCGGCAACCTCGCGGACCTGGAAATTGCGCAAGTTCGCGAAGCTCTAACGATAGCCTTGAACGCAGCTTCAAGAGCTCCCTAACAATTCGGTGTTAGATATGCGGCGGCATCGTGACGTTCGCCGCAGGATTCGGAGTTTCCCAGCGCCTAATCTTCGTAGCCGCGTGGAAATCTCTGGTGCCATTTCCATGCGCTCTGGATGATCGCCTCGAGCGACTGGAATTGCGGTCGCCAGCCAAGTTCCTTTTGGGCTCTTTCTGAAGACGCAATAAGCCTGGGCGGATCGCCTGACCGGCGCGGCTTTTCAATCATACCGATCTTTCGGCCAGTGATTGTCGCGCAGGCCGCGATTACTTGGCGAACGCTGGAGCCGCCGCCTGTGCCAAGGTTGTATGACGCGCTACCGCTGATGCCGAGCGCGAGAATGTGCGCTCGCGCAAGATCCAGAATGTGGATGTAGTCGCGGATACAAGTGCCATCGGGCGTCTCGTAATCAGTGCCATAAATCTCAACATTCGGTTTTTGGCCCAGTGCGACCTTGAGAACATTGGGGATTAGGTGTGTCTCCTCCCGATGATCTTCACCAAAATTCTCGGTGGCGCCGGCTGCGTTGAAGTAACGCAACGATGCGAACTTTAATCCATGGATCCGATCGTACCAGTGGAGAATTTTTTCGAAGGCGAGTTTCGATTCGCCGTATGGATTGATCGGATCCGCCTGCGTCGTTTCCTCAATTGGCAAGCGCTCGGGGAATCCAAAAATGGCGCAAGTCGAGGAAAAAACGATTCGTTGAACCCGGGTTGTGACCATGGCATCGAGAAGGTTTAACCCGTTGGCAATGTTATTGCGAAAATACTTCGAGGGATTGCGCATTGACTCGCCAACAAGCGCGTTTGCGGCGAAATGCATCACCGCATCGGGCTGATTGTTTGAAAGCACAGTCTGGACTTGCGCACCATCAGCCAGATCGCCTTGAATAAAGTCAGCGCGCGAATCGACTGCGCGCCGGTGACCTTCACTTAGATTATCGAAGATGACTACTTCGTGCCCCTCATTCAACAACAGTTCGGCACAAACGCTTCCGATATAACCCGCGCCGCCAACAACGAAGATTCTCATGCGCCGGGAAACCTTGGCGCGATTCGCGCTAAATCAAAGTGAACCGTGAGAGGACGAGGTTTGCGCGACGGTTGTTTTCCCCTTTTTCTTCTCAAGCGCAGCTACCATTTGCCGCACGCGATTGTGTTTGCAGCGCGGCGCAAGGACTTTCAAACTTTGCTCATCAGATCCCCATTCCAGGATGTCGATGTCAACGTGGCGGACGCCCCATTGTCTCATCTCCAGCCGGCTCGGCTTATACAAGTCGATGGT
>DATBEX010000002.1:0-7848 GCA_036558805.1 Candidatus Udaeobacter sp. | reverse complement strand
TTCTAAAAATGAATTTAGATCGAGGCTGGCTCGCCCGGGCGCCACTGCGCTGGTCGGATCTACTCGCGTCCATCCGCTCTCCGGAAGCCAGACTTCGCACCACGCATGCGTGTCGGCTTGTCGTATTAGAAAGAAATGGCCCAGATCGTTATACTCACCGCCCAAATATCCCACCACGATCCGTGCAGGAATTCCTGCCAATCGCATTAAGGTGGCGAAACTTGCGGCGTAATGTTCACAAAAACCAACCCGCCGACGAAAGAGAAATTGTTCCAGATCGTTCTTTCCATATTCACCGGGCAACAATGAATATCGGAAACCCGACCGAAAAAACTGCAGCGCGCTGTTTACTATCGCGCGCGGATCGGAATTTTGTGCCGCCCAGGATTGTGCCAGCTCGCGTACTGCCGGACTGATCGATGGCGGAACCTGGAGTGCTTCACGGCGTTCAGTCGGTGTGAGTTCCTTTTCAGCGGCCGTCGGCGATGAAACGACTTCATATCGGCTCGCTTTTCGAATCGTCTGAATGCTCCAGAGATAATCCCCGCGCTCCAGAATCGCACCGGGAGGGATCTCAAATGGCCTGTCGAGCGCAAACATCCAGTGTGCGTCACTTGGGGCCAGCGTGATACGCTGTTTAATTGTACCTTCGGTCGAGAACTGCATCGTTGGACGGACGGTCGACGGCATTTCAGATGGAGCGCGCCACTCCATGCCATCGCAACGCCACATGACCACGCCGCGCCAATACATGGGACCGGGAGGTCGAGTTTTTCTGCCGGGAAACTCCGCCCGGAACGCAATGTCCGCAGAATTTGCGAGGGCTGCGATGCTGCCCGGAGAAAGTCGATCGGAAAACCCTGAGCTTGCCGAACGAACGGGGCGGAGATCAAACCGCAGGCCGGTATTGAGCCGCGGAAACAAGATAAACAAGAGAACTACGAGCGGAGCTACCTGGACAAGTAGCCCGGAGGCGGTTCCCAGCGGCGGCCAGAACGCGCCCGGTGAAGATCCGCGATGAAACTGAATCAACGCCACAAGCAACAACGCGAACGCTGTCAAAAGGCAAACGGCAACTGTAAAATCCTGGGAAAGAAAAAATCCGCTTAGACAAAGAACCCATCCCATCAATACCATGACTTGGAACTCGCGAGTCGTGTGCGCTTCCAGAATCTTTAGCGACATGAGCACGACAAGAAGCGATACGCCGGGCTCAATGCCTTTCAGGGAACCATAACTGGCGAAGATCGCAAAGAGGGCCACGCCCGTGAGCATGAGCTTTAAGGTTGTGAAGCGAAGCCGGTAACCTCTTGGCTCCATCCAGAATTTCATTGCAAGCGCGAGCATGAAAACACATGGGACCCAGCTTACCAGAGAACCGAACATGGGAGGCAACGTAAAGAGCAACGCGGCTGCCAGCCAAAGGAGCGGTCGCCGAGGAATGCTCCTGTCCCTCTTTTTCTCATTCGCACTCCTACTCATGGCCTGCCTCTTGTATCTCGAACAGACCCAGTGTGCGAAGGCATCGGTGAAAATGCGGTTGCCCGACAGCGGGTGGAATTTCGATGCCTGGGAGACGGAGACCATAAGGCCGCCGTGCGCGTTCTGCTTCAATCACCCATAGAGCGAGCTGCGACAGCTTTTCTTCCACATCGGCAGAATGCAAAGCGGAAAAATCGAGATACGCCACCCCTTCCGCCTCGGCTATAAATTGTTTGGTCATCAACGCCTGCCCCCGGGCGACGGCTCTCCAATCGATGTGACGCTGAGATTCGCCGGGAACGTAATCGCGCACTCCCGCAAAATCATCGCCTTCTCCCAAGTCTTGCCGGGGCCGGCCGTCGCGCCGTTGCATGAAGCTTTCCGGAAGCCGGACGTGGCCCGCAGGCTTCGGATAGACAAAGTAACTTTGAGAAGACGTGAAACTCTTCAAAAAGCGAATGAAGCCAAGCGGGTAAGCACTCGTTAGGCGTAATGCTTCCACCTGATGTTCTCCCCGCCGCCGTGCGGGAAATCGCAGCACTATACGGGCTGCCTTGCCGGCGGGAATGTAATCGACGCGTTGGCGGTTACTATTCGAGCCCGACAAAGCCAGCTCAATTCCATGGCGCGTTGCACGGGAGCCGTTCATGATCTCAACCGGCAGCGAAACCTCCTGACCTACAAATGCCGGCTGCACGGATTCGAGTGTTACTGTTACCCCTGCGAGATTGATCAACGTGTGCGGTATCGAAACCAGAAAGACGGCCGTTAGCGCAAAAAAAAGCAGGTAAGCCGCTGCGTTATTCTGGCTCGACGCCGAGTACCACATTGCTCCCAGCACAAACAGCAGTCCCGCAAATCCTGCGGTTGGATAAATGACAGGGAGCTTTCCTGCTTTCACGGGACTGGCACGCTGTGAAGCAGATTATCAGCAAGCGTGCGTCCGCTTTGGCCGGATTCTTCGATATCGTGCCCTAACCGATGCGCCATGACCGGGATCCCCACAGCTTGAATGTCTTCCGGTAAAACCATGTCGCGTCCGTGCATCAACGCCCAGGCTTGAGAGGCGTGCAACAAGGCCAGCCCGGCGCGCGGTGACAAACCGGTGCTGTGACGTTGCCGGGAGGCGTCGAGCAGGTCCTGCAGATAATCGAGCAAAGCAGAGGAGGTGTGCACCTTTCGCACATTATCTTGAATCTCGATCAACATTCGCGGGTTAATTACCGGCTTCAATTCCTTGAGCATGTCGCGACGGTCCATGCCCAAAAGCATGGCCCGTTCGCTGGCGCGATCAGGTACGCCCAGTTCGATCCGCATCAGAAACCGGTCGAGCTGAGATTCGGGCAATGGAAATGTACCGACGGCATATTGGGGGTTCTGCGTCGCGATCACGAAGAACGGCTCGGGCAACTCATACGTCACGCCGTCGATGGAAATGCGGTGTTCTTCCATCGCTTCAAGCAACGCGCTTTGCGTCTTGGCAGTCGCGCGATTGACTTCGTCAATCAGCACCAACTGTGAAAACAGCGGGCCGCGATGAAACACGAAACGTTGTTTGCCCTGATCGAAGATTGAATTTCCAAGAATATCGGCAGGCAACAAATCACTGGTAAACTGGATCCGCTGAAACGCGAGCGCCAGCGAACGCGCCAACGCCTGCGACAGCGTTGTCTTGCCGACTCCGGGAATGTCTTCGATCAACAAGTGGCCACGCGCGAGCAAGCAGGCCACAGCAAGTTTAACCGCCTGGTTCTTCCCTACGATAACTTCACAAATCTGCGCGGTGAAAGTGTCAACGTGGTCCGTCACCCTGAAATCATCTGTGGGAACGCTGCAATTCGCAAACACGACATGAAGCTGTAGCCGGGGTCGCTGACTCCGTCCGCTTCGTTCAAGTCCTCAAGACCTGTGCTTACCGGATGTTGCTTTTGTAGCTGGAGGAGGGGAGGGATGGGAGTCACGATAACATTTCGTGACGAGACCAAGCACGAGCGCGGCGAGAACAAATACAACGAGACGCTTCTCAGTCGATGTAAGGCGGAACCTCTGCCTCAATTGATCTAATTTGGCGGGTCTCTTCAATTCCTGGCTTGTTCCTTTGTCTTGAGGTTCACCTGACCGAAAACGCGGCTTGCTCTTGTGCAGCGTTTTAACGCATTATTCCCTCTATGGAACGGAAAATAGATTCCAAGATGCAGTCTAAGTTCAAACCTGCTCAAACCTAACGAATCGATGAAACCAACGGCCCCCACTGTGAGCATTATCACGCCAGAACAGCTCGAAATGCTATTGCCTCTTGCATGCGCCTGGGCCGTCGGGCAGGAACGCGCAATCCTTCGATCGGGCGTGGCGCTCAGCGAGCCGCAACTTGCAGACGCGAGGCAAATCGGAGTCGCACAGCCAGACCGTGTCCGGTTACTTCGAGTCGCGCAGATTCCCGTGCCAACAGCCCCGGCGTTAGCAGCGGCGGCTCGGGCGACCAATCTTATCAACCCTCTTACGCACGGTCTGACCCTCCGGTATGGCATTTTCATTCGGGCAGATTGTTGGAATCAACGCTCGCTCCTCGTGCACGAGCTTGTCCACACGCGGCAGTATGAGCGGCTTGGTGGATTCGAGGGTTTTCTGCGTCCGTATTTGTTGGAGTGCATTACACCACCGGGCTATCCCTATGGGCCGATGGAGCAGGAAGCTGCTGCTGCGGCAAAGTTGTGCGCTGGCTAAGGCTCGGACAAATGAGCGTGACGCTGGATCTTGCAGTCTAATTCTAGTTAAATGAAGTTGCGCGTTCTGTTTGTCAGCACCTTGATCGCCGGGATAGCTGTCGGTGCAGAGCGCTGGTCGTCGCCAGACAAGGCCTACTCGATTATCCCGCCAGCTGGCTGGAAGTTCAGCGAGTTTAAGGGACCGAGTGGCTTCGGCTACACGTTTACATCACCCGATGAAAAGTCCGAAGTTGGCATCTCGGCGATGTAGCACGTCAATCTTCCTGCAGTCCTTCCCGAGCAAGTCTTAGAGTTCGCGTTCCCTAATGAGCACGGTGTCGCGCAAATTAAGAAAATTCGTGGCAGCGACTGGGATGGTTTGCGGCGCGAGTACACGAATACAACGCACACGAAACACTGTCTTGGGGTCGCAGCACGGCGCGGTTCTACAGTGGTGCTATTGGTGATGCAGTCTCCGGAGAAAGAATTTGAACACTACCGTGCTATCTTTGAAGCAGTGGCCAAATCTCTTCAGCTTCGCCAGTGAAACTTGACCTAACCAATTGCTGGAGCCAACCGCTGGCCGCCGTACTGAATGCTGAAGGATGAATTTGAAGGATGAAGTGAAAGCAACGCTCTCCGCTGCTAGCGGTAGCTCAGCTCCGTCTCGTTAGATGTTAAAGCAGCCTTAGTAATTGCTGTCTACCACTTGGGGTGCGGACCTGCTGACGTCAAGCTCAGTGCTCACCTTTTGAATTTGTGTTGCCTGCTCTTTCACTGTCGCGGTGAGAGCCACCATTCCGGATTTTAGCTGTGCAATGGTCGCTTGCTGCTCCTCATTTCTGCGATGCTCTTTCAGAAACTCATTGAGCAACATCGCGTTCACGGCTTCGTAGCGCACGCTGTAGGGCTTGCCTTCCTTGTCGCGCACCACAAGATCAGGATTGACCTTGTCTACATCTTCAGCGACCAGCCCAAACTGTTGAATCCGCTGCGAGTCGAACTCCTTTTTGTAACGGAAGGTAACCGGTTTAAGTGCAAACAGCGCATCGCTGGCTTGCTCCATCGGTTTGATCTCGTCTTTGAAGCGTCTGGAAGACTGCATCGTGCCCAGTTGTCCGTCTGAATTGATGAAAACCGAAATTCCTCCTCCGGAGGTCGCGCCGAAGATGTTCCCGATAAAACAACCGCCGCTGAGGTTTACACCAGCAGTGCCGATACATATAACGTTATTGGCGTTGGTGACGTTCACACCAGCCTCAACGCCCAATGCGATGTTCGCGCTACCGGTGGTATTGTTAAAGAGTGCGCCATCGCCGAGGGCGACGTTGTTGTTGCCGGTGCTATTATCGTGCAACGCACTATCGCCAATCGCTTCGTTGTTCCCGCCTGTTGTATTGGCAGTGAGCGCCGCAGGACCCAAGGCGTTGTTGCTGCTGCCAGTGGTATTGCTAAAGAGTGCCTGAAAACCAGTGGCCGTGTTGGCGCTGCCGAACGTGTTGCTGGCGAGCGCGCCCAAACCACTAGCCGTATTACTGTTGCCAGTAGTGTTGAAAGCTAGCGCGCCAGCCCCGTTGGCCGTGTTGCCGGTGCCGGTTGTATTGTCCCGAAGCGCATCATCGCCAATAGCTGTGTTGTGGTCGCCGGTGGTGTTGCTGCTGAGCGCCTCATCGCCAAAAGCGTTGTTGGACGCTCCAGTTGTGTTAGCCAGCAGCGAGAAACTACCTACGGCGTTGTTGAAAATGCCGGTCACGTTCGAAGTGAGCGCGCTAGCGCCTACGGCATTGTTGCGACCGCCCTCGGTGTTGGAAAAGAGGGCAAATGCTCCAATGGCAGTGTTTGAAGTGCCGGTGGTGTTGTTAAAGAGGGCTTCAAAACCGTTAGCTGTGTTGGCCTCGCCTTCCGTGTTACCAGAAAGGGTGAACGCTCCGGTGGCCGTGTTCTGGTCGCCGGTGGTATTACTTAAAAGGGCTCCAGCGCCAGTCGCCGTGTTTTCCACTCCAGCGCTTGAACCTGGGTCTCCCACGTTGGCAAGGAGCGCGCCTGCGCCTACGGCCGTGTTGAACTGGCCTTCAGTGTCGCTCCCCAGCGACAAAAACCCAACGGCGGTGTTGAATGTGCCAGTGGTGAGACGTAAAAGGGCATTCTGCCCTTCGGCCGTGTTGCCCCCGGCATAGCCGCCATCAGGCACCGGAGAAACGGCATGGGCTCCGGGTAAAACGGCAACGTACATCAGAACGAACGGAATAAGAATCAACGCGCACCGTGACAGCGAATCGTTAATCGGATAATCAATTGTTGAAGTTGTAGTTTTCATATAAATATTTTCTCTTTCTGCTAATAAGGGAAAATTGAGCTGACCTGCTTTACTACAAAGGTAACGCTGATGTTACGTTCACCGATCCGATGTCATCGAACCCGCCGATGAAGCCACCGCCCCTTTTCGCCGTGGTGCCTTAGCTTTTTTTTGCTCGCCTTCCGCTTGGTTTGCTGTTCCAATGCTCTTCGAAGACTGACGCCCACCCTAATGAAAGCTTTTCGATCTTTCACTTCCATTGTCGCGATCGTGGTTTGTATTTGCGGATGCGCCACTTCGGGAACAGACCGCGTCGTTCAGATCGGACTGAACACTTATAAGGTGGTCGGTATTGGCAACTCTACTGATTCTTCCGGCAGCGAAGTCAAAGCGCGGCTCTACCAGCAAGCTGCGGCCTTCTGTCGGAGCAAAGGTGGCGAGATGATTCCCCTGAACAGCACAGCCGAGGACTCGAAACCCGGACAGAACGCATCCGTGGAGGTTCGGTTCAAATGCGTGCCTGCAAGCCGATGATCGTGCGAAGGACGCGAGCGTGATTTACGCGATTGGGCCTTTGCTGAGCGTCATCGTCGCTCGAGCCTACGAAAAACGCGGATCCGCCAACCCTAACGAAGGTCCACAGCGGGCTGCTCTAACCAATCGATGAACCCAACGGCCACGAAGCGGGGCCAACATGGCCGCAACCCGAAGGCAATGGATTGTGTCCTTAGCTCGAAATACTCATCAAGAACTTTCTAAGACCGCGGCTTGAAGAAGGTTTGCGATAGGCTCCAGCAAAAACCGCTGTGACGGATCCAAATCGTATTGCGTCGCCATCCTTCAACTGACCATCCGTGACAGAATCGCCATTGATCCATGTGCCATTGGTCGAATCTAAATCCTTCACTGAATAGGAACCGCCGGTTCTCAGAAGCACGGCGTGCTGTGCTGACACGGTCGGATGATCAATAACTATCTGATTCGATGGAGCACGGCCAATCATGACGGTGTCGCGACCCAATTCACGCATCATAAGTCCGACTCCTTCGCAATTCAGAATCAAGCGAGCCATCTTACCCTCGATCACGCAATCTCATGTCGTGGAAAATCTGGTTTGATTATTGAACACCGGCAATTGGGCTGGCGGATAATTTTTTGACCGGACCAAATCCTACAGCCGTAGTATTCTGTGGTGTTCCACGGTAATAGCCGGGCCGCAGTCGATTAGTGCGTATTCCTATCGACGCTCAAGATTACGGTTGGACTTATCAACGACAACGCAGCATCCAGTCAATCGCTGGAGGAAGCGGGCCCCTGACCAAATGATCGCAAACTACCGTGCCACGACATGCCCGTCGTGACTTG
>DATBEX010000001.1:0-8204 GCA_036558805.1 Candidatus Udaeobacter sp. | reverse complement strand
AAGTCGGGCAACGGCCGGTCTCAGTCGTCGCGCCGGCTGTCAACCCGGCCGCGCGGAGAATCCAACAGTCCCCAAGCGTGGAGGAATAGCAAATCTCGACCGAGATGCGTCCGCGATCCTTATTGATCTCCACCCACAGCGGGTTGGACCTGTCGGTTAACGCGTTGCCTTCAGGATCGTGTGGAGTGAATACGGTCATCGATTCGTTAGGCGCGAGCACATGTCCGCTCATGTCGCTCTCTGAAAACCGGTGCTTTCCCGGTCCGAGAAATTTATCAAGCGTCTCGTTCCAGTTCCTCACGGGCTGGCCGTCTACTTTCACGATGACATGCCGGATGATCGCAGGGCCGACCCCTTTGTTAGAAAGCGTAAAGTGAATGTCGGGACCATTGCTGCTATCGAATTCGAGGATTGGCCACACCGCCGCGCGCACCTGCTGGCGCTGCATGTAGGCAGTGTAACCGGCAACAGACACAGCCAGTAATGCAATGAAAGTCGCGATGAACGTTTCGTATCGGCTGGCCGTGCGCGTCTCATTCTCCTCCGGCACGGGGCCGAGCATATCGCCGCCGGAATGACTGTCAATCAGTCGCGTAGCTGGCGCGCTTGCCGACAGTCGCGCCAATCGTAGCCTTTATCGTTGTGAGACCACAGAACAACATCGCGCAATGGTCTTATCTGCCGCTGCGTCTTGTCATGGGAACAGGCTTCATGGTCCATGGCTGCGCGAAGTGGAGCCGAGGACCGGCTACATTTGGTAAATTGCTTCAATTCGTTGGCGTCCCAATGCCTGAGTTCAATGCGTGGATCGTTACCCTACTCGAACTAGTTGGCGGCTTTGCGTTGATCATTGGAGCGTTTGTCACGATCGTTAGTGTGCCGCTGATTATTTCCATGTTAGTGGCCATGTTTACCGTTAACGTGCGCTACGGCTTTAGCGCTATCAAAACGATCGGCCTGAACGAGAGCGGCCCGGTGTTCGGCCCGCCGGGCTACGAGATTAATCTCTTATACATCGCCGGCCTGCTGATTCTGATAGTGGCTGGAGCGGGCCCGTTATCAGTGGATCGGTGGCTTCAACATAGGAAGGGAACTTCCAAAGCCTGATCTGATAAGGGCCTGCGATTTTCCAGCAGCGGGTCGCCTTCAATTCTCAACACCTTTTCGCTGATCCTTCCGCCTCCGGCCTGCCAAGACGGTCGCGGCACTGAACACCGCCGGGTTGAACGTAATGGAAAGCAGCGCACCGGCGTCAATCAGGTTCAAACCTTCTGCGGGAAGCACACCGAGCTTCACCCCGAGCGCGGCAAGGATAAAGGAAAATTCGCCGATCTGAGCGAGCGCCGCTGAGACAATGAGCGCTGTTCGGGTTGAGCCTCCCAGCGCTCGAACAATCCCGAAGGCAGCTAATGACTTTCCAAACATGATAATCGCGAGCACCGCCAGGACCTGAAGCGGTTGCCGGACCAAGATCGAAGGATCGAACAGCATCCCCATGGCAACGAAAAACAAAACCGTGAAAGCATCCTGGAGCGGCCGAAGATCTTTGGCTGCGCGATGACTCAGATCGGATTCGTTCACGACGACGCCGGCAAAAAACGCGCCCAGAGCAAAGGAAACACCGAAAAGTTTGGCGGAGCCAAACGCCACGCCGAGAGCGAGCGCGATCACCGCGAGAGTAAACAATTCGCGCGAACCGGTCCGTTCCACGTGAGACAACAGCCACGGAAAAAATCGCACACCTGCGAAAAGCATCAGTGCGATGAACACCACGACCTTCCCAATCGTCATCCCGATCGCGAGCCAGACGTTTCCGCTACCGGTGTCGTCAGGCGAGTGCCCCCCCATCACTCCGGCCAACGCTGGCAACAGCACCAGCGTGAGCACCATTAATAGGTCCTCGACGACCAGCCACCCAATCGCGATGCGGCCGTCGCTCGATTCGATCATGTTTCGATCCTCGAGTGCGCGCAGCAAAACGACTGTGCTTGCGACCGATAACGACAACCCAAATATGATGCCGGCGCCTAACGACCATCCCCACCAACTTGCCAGACCGGCGCCGAGGGCCGTCGCCACAATGATTTGCGTGAACGCACCAGGCAACGCCACACGACGCACAGCCACAAGGTCTCGTATGGAGAAGTGGGTGCCGACTCCGAACATCAGCAAGATCACCCCGATCTCCGCCAGCTGCGGCGCAAGGTGCGCGTCGGCGACGAAGCCAGGAGTAAACGGACCGACGACGATGCCCGCCAAAAGATATCCAACCAGCGGGGGCAAATGCAGCCGCACTGCCACCAGTCCACCGACAAATGCAAAGGCCAGACTGACGGCGATGGTCGCGATCAGCGGAACATCATGATTGGTGATTGCTGCTAACACTCAGATCAATCGCACTTGTGCGTTCGAAACGCGAGAGCGACGCTGCAGTCTGCGATCCCGGCCCGACCAGATTTTTGGGACGACGCGTTTGAGCTTACCTCCGCGCCGCCACGAACACCACTGACTTACTCCGCGCGCAACGCAATCATCGGCTCGACGCGACTGGCTCTGCGCGCGGGGACCCAGCAGGCGAAAAGCGCGATGCTTAGCAAACCCAAAGCGACACACGCGAAGGTGATCGGATCGGAAGTGCTCACGCCGTAAAGCAGGCTTTTCATCATGCGGGCTCCGCCAAACGCAATGAGCAAACCACATAAAGATCCAATGGCGGCAAGAAACATTCCCTGTTTCAAGATCAGCTTTTGCACATCGGAAAGCTGCGCTCCAAGCGCCAGGCGCAATCCGATCTCGCGCGTGCGTCCCGCGACGACATGCGACATGACACCGTAAATTCCAACCGCCGCGAGAATCAGAGCGAGGACACCAAAACTCCCGAGGGCGATTGCGGCCATGCGCGCAGGGAAAAGTGATGTGCCTAGATGCTCCTTCAGCGTCTTTGAGGCGTAAACGGAAATCGACGGATCGAGCTTTTGCACTTCAGCGCGCAAGGCATTCAGCACCTGCCGCGGATCGCCGCGTGTGCGGGCGACAAGTGTAACTCCACCGCTGTAATCGCGATACAGCGGCGTATAGAGCGCGGGCTTTGGATCTTCGCCTAACGAGTTGTACTTTCCATCGGGCACGACGCCAACAATCTCGAAAAACGGATCCTTGGGCCCATGCCAGTTGAAACGCCGGCCAATCGGGTCCTGCCCGTTGAAGAACTTTTTCGCGAATGTCGCGTTCACGATTGCCACCCTGCTTTCCTTCCTGTTTTCGTCGTCGCGAAAATCACGGCCGCGCAGTGGAATGCCCATCACATCGAAGTAGCCGGGGCTGCTCTCAATCGGGATTGCGATTGGCAACGTGCTCGCGCCTTTGAACTCTGTGCCTTCGATATAAATCGTGCTGTCGTTGTAGTTCAATCCGAGCGGGAGGTAGTCAGTCAGCGCGGCGGTTTCGATTTGCGGCAGCGCCCGCGCTCGCTCGAGCACTTGCTTCTGGAAAGCCCGGCCGCGTTGCTCGTTATACCCTTGCAAGCTGACATCGAACGAAATCGCTACCGCGTTTTCCGGATTGAAGCCGGGCCGCATCTTCTGAGCGGCTTGCAGACTGCGCACAATCAGGCCGGCGCTGATAAGCAGGACTAACGACAGACTCACTTGCGCCACAACGAGGAAGTTGCGCAAACGTGACCGACGGAACCCGGCCATCGATGATTCGTCCTTCAACGCGGGCACGAGCTGCGGCTTCGACGATTGCAACGCCGGAATGAGGCTGAAGAGAATTCCCGTCGCGATCGAAAGCAACAGCGCAAAAGTGAGCACTCGCCAGTCCGTGCGCAGATCGAACAGCAAAGTAACGTCGCTCGGCAGGCGAATTCCGCGCACCGCGCGATTGATTGCGGCAGCAAGCAAAACGCCGGCCGCGCCGCCGCTGAGCGAAATGAGAAGACTCTCAGTGAGCAGTTGTCTGACGAGCCGTTTCCGGCTTGCGCCGACAGCGAGTCGCACGGCAATTTCGCGCCGGCGTTCCGTGGCACGCGCGAGTAGCAGACTGGCCAGGTTCACGCACGCCAGCAAAATCACCAGCGCACCCACGGCCGCAAGCATTCCAGCGAAGGCGAAGACAGAATTGGCAATGTCGGGAATGAACAAGCCGGGTTTGCCGAGCCGGATGCCGCGGCCGACGTTCTGCGGATAATCTTTGGCGAGTTGCGCAGTCAACGTCTCGAGCTCAGCTTTCGCCTGGCCTAACGACACGCCGGGCTTCAATCGGCCGACGGTGAATAGATTGTTCGAGTCACGCTTTTCCAGCCACGTGCTCCCCGGTTCAATCGTCTTCGCCATCATGACCGGAATGAACATCTCCGGATCGTAGGCGACTTCGGTGCCAATAAATCCTTTCGGCGCGACGCCGATAATTGTGAACGGTCGGCTGTTGAACTCCACCGTCTTTCCCACA
Source organism: Candidatus Udaeobacter sp. (assembly GCA_036558805.1). Classification (GTDB taxonomy): domain Bacteria; phylum Verrucomicrobiota; class Verrucomicrobiia; order Chthoniobacterales; family UBA10450; genus Udaeobacter. The sequence continues at coordinate 3,755 of DATBEX010000001.1, read as the reverse complement.
ATCTTCGGATCGCCGCCGAATCGGCGTTGCCAGCAGTTGTAACTAATCACAACAACGGGATGTGCATCAGGCGTCTGATCTTCTTCGGGTAAAAATGCGCGACCTAGAATCGGCTTCACGCCAAGAACATCGAAATAGTTTCCGGAAACAAGATAACCCCAAACGCGCTGGCTGGATTTGTTTACCGTGAGACTGCTGACGACAACTCGATAGACAAACAGCCCGGAGAAAACGGTGTTACGATCGCGGTAGTCTTTGTAATTCAGATACGACTGGATCGACCAGTCCGCGCCGTTGTGCAGCGTGCCGTAAAGCTCGACCAACTGCGACGGTTCCTTCACCGCGAGTGGCCGCAGGAAAGCTGTATCGACTAAACTAAAGATCGAAGTGTTGGCCCCAATACCGAGCGCCATGGAAATGATGGCGAGCGCGGCGAAGCCGGGTTGTTTCATGAGTTGCCGAAAGCCGAAGCGGATATCCTGCAGAAGTGTTTCCATATGCGCGCGAGGTTCTGCATTGTGAGATGCAGCACGGGCGCGCTTTGGATTCAAAAAATTCACCAGTCGTGAATTCTGTTCGCACGAAGAGACAGGAGGCAGACGTTTCCGGACGAACTCCCTTTATCTCCATGTCTTTTCCCTCTACTCTCGATGATCGACCGTTTGAAGCGAGACGAATGGAAACGCCGCTGACGCCTCTCGAATTTGCTCGCCGTGCGCGCAAACTCTATCCCAATCGTATCGCCGTAATCGACGGGGGCTCACGCTGGACCTACGCGCAGTTTCTCGGCCGATGCGATCGTTGGTCGGCGGCTTTGCAGAAACTTGGAATCAAATCCGGCGATCGCGTTGCCTACCTCTCGCCAAACATTCACGCACAGCTCGAATCGTTTTATGCAGTCCCGCAAATCGGCGCCGTGCTCGTGCCGTTAAATTATCGCCTGATCGCCGATGATTTTGTTTACCTGATCAATCACAGCGGTTCGCGCATGCTCTGCGCAGACCGCGATCATCTTGGAACGATCGACGGTATTCGCGAACAACTTCCCAAAGTTGAACACTTCATCGCTCTCACAGGAGAAGCCGAGGGTTGGCTCAACTATGAAGCAATGGTCGATGCGAGCACAGCGGAATTTGTTCGTCCAGACATTGGCGAGACCGATCTGCTCACAATCAATTATACCAGCGGCACAACCTCGCGTCCGAAAGGCGTGATGATTACCCATCGCAATGCCTGGATGAATTCCATCGGCACCCTGCTCTATGCACGTATGACCTGTGCTGATCGTTATCTGTGGACACTGCCGATGTTTCACGCCAATGGCTGGACTTTTGTTTGGACTGTAACCGCCGCTGGAGCGACTCACATCTGCCTGCGCAAAGTCGAACCGCGCGCGGTGTTCGAATTAATGGCTTCCGAGCAGGTAACCACACTGTGCGCTGCGCCAACAGTTCTAATTTCACTGGCCAACGCACCGGAATCTCTGCATCGCCTCGCGCCGAAAGGAATTCATGTTATCACGGCCGGCGCGCCGCCAGCGGCCGCCACGATCCAGCGACTTGAAGAAGAGCTGGGCTGGACGATAACCCACGTTTACGGATTGACTGAGACAGCGCCGTTCATCACCGTCTGCGAACCGCGGGCGGAACATTCGTCTCTGTCGATCAGCGAGCGGGCCGCGATCAAAGCGCGCCAGGGCGTGGAGTTGATTACATCGGGTGAATTGCGCGTTGTGGACACGAAGGGCAATGACGTGCCGCACGATGGCGTTACTCAAGGTGAAATTGTCGCCCGCGGTAATGTAGTCATGGCCGGTTATTACAACGACGCAGACGCAACCGAACGCGCTTTGCGCGGCGGCTGGTTTCACACCGGCGACGCCGCGGTCGTGCATCGGGATGGGTATGCCGAGATTCGCGATCGCCTGAAAGACGTCATCATAAGCGGCGGGGAGAACATTTCGTCGGTCGAAGTCGAAGGCGTGCTTTTGCGGCACCCAGCGGTGGAGGAAGTTGCGATCGTCGGACTCCCTGATGAACGCTGGGGCGAAGCGCCACACGCGTTTGTTGTTCTGGCGGAAGGCGCGCGCACCGATGAACGGGAGCTGTGCGACTTTGCGCGCGCGAATCTCGCGCACTTCAAAGCTCCTCACAGTGTGAGCTTCATTAAAGAGCTACCGAAAACGGCGACTGGCAAGATTCAGAAGTATATTTTGAGAGCGCGACGGCCCGCGATCGCTCCGCAATAAGCATGGTAATTCAACCAAACTGGTTTGCGGAGATTTTCAGAAAATTGCATTCGTTGCGAGTGCGAGGCGTCTTTGTCAATAGAGTCGGTTGATGGCTGTCATCGGATTTTTTTGTCGAGTCCTGCTGCTGGCATGGGCCACGCTGGCAATCTATTACTCAAATCTGCCGTGGGCCTGGCTGCGATTGTCGCTGGCAGTGGCGTTCCTGGCCTTTGGTACTTGGGCTTTATGGCTAACACGCAGGCGCCGGATGTCCCTGGTTTTTGCGGGACTGTTTTTCTGCGTCGTCGTTTGGGAGATCTGTATCCGCCCTTCCAACGATCGCCAATGGCGACCAGAGGTGGCAGTGATGCCCCGGGCAACAATCGATGGTGACCGTGTGCGCATCACCGGTTTTCGCAATTTCGAATACCGCAGCACGGATGATTTCAGAGTGCGATATGAAGAACGGGACTTTCTCATCTCGCATCTTACTTCGCTGGATTTCTTCGTGTCCTACTGGAAAAAGGGACCTGTGGGACACACCTTCCTGAGTTTTAACTTCGACAACGCTCGTCCTCTCTGCATCTCCATTGAAACAAGGCCGGAAATCGGCGAAGGCTTCAACCCAATCGCATCGCTATTCAAACAATTCGAGCTGATCTACGTCGTAGGCGACGAGCGCGACATTGTACGTGTTCGCACAAATTACCGGAAGGAGGATGTGTATCTTTACCATATCCTGACATCCCCAGAGAATGCACGTCGACTTTTTCTAGTGTACATCGATCGGATCAATAAACTCGCTGATCACCCGGAGTTTTATCATCTGCTAAGCAACAGTTGTACGATCAACATCGTGCGCTACGCAAACTCCGCTGGCCGGATCGGCGGATTTGATATCCGTCATCTCCTCAACGGTTTCATCGATCGCTATATCTATGGGGCAGGACTGGTCGACAACAACTTGCCTTTTGACGAGCTGCGCCGGCGTTCTCGGATCAACGATGCCGCGCTGGCGGCTGACGAGGCTTCGGATTTCTCCCAGCGGATTCGCGCTGCCCAGTAGCCGCGCCAGGATTATCGACAACGAGAAATCGAGACGTCCAAAAACTAGTCCCGACCGTAATATTAAACATGAAATCAAAATACATCTCCGCGTGCAGATTCTTCCTGATTCTAACTTTCATGTACGCAGTTTCGATGGGAACCGCCGCTGCTCGATCGACTGGGCGTCTTATCGTTTCCAGGGACCCGAACCTTGGGAGGAATTTGGTTGTTAATCTTCGGCTCGATGGCAGAACAATTGCGAATCTTATGCAGGGCAGCCGCTTTAATCACTCAGTGTGGACGGGGCGTCGGGTATTATCGGCGTCGGCTGGGCCAGGAACCTCTCGGTCCAATTCGACGGTGCTGAACGTGCGGCGCGGTCGAACGTACACGTTCACGGTGGCGCGGCGCTGGTGGGGCTCGAGTAGTGTTGTTCTTGTTCCGCAAGGGCGGTTCTAGCGGATAGCCGACCATTGAT